>JANOWM010000060.1:0-12540 GCA_031417875.1 Candidatus Altimarinota bacterium | reverse complement strand
GTGGTTGTTTGTTTCGAGTCACTTTGAATTCCTCAGTAAAAGTCAGATTCCATCACGGGTGGAAGTCATGACATGTCGATGGATCACAGCATTCGAATATCGGTAGTTCAAAACATATATTAAAATGATTGAAATTATTTTAATATATGTTCATGTAATGTCAATTTTTTTATAAATATTGCTTGATTTTTACCCCATCATCATTTCCATAGCTCTTCCTACTCGAGTCTTCACAGCCTTTACCGATTTTTTGCCTTGAATTGCCTGATAAAATTCCACGCGTATGTCTAAGATTTCAGCAAGAATATCCTCAGCGCCTACGAAGTTATCTTCTATTCTGTCATCATAAAACTCAATCTTTCAGGGTATATAACCGATACTTAATATATACCTGAGCATTTCTTCGGGCTTTTCATGGGCATTGTCTGTCAAAATTATCCTTTCTTTAGTTAGTTGAATCTCAGAAAGTTGTATTTTCAAAAGCTGAAAAACTTTGTTTCATGCGGTAATAATAATATCATGTACGCTGTTTGGATCGTAAAACAATTCTCTTCATGTAAGAAGGAGTTCCCGAGGTTCTAGACTTTCGAGAAATCTTTTAAATACCTGGTATTCATCTTTTATTCAAGGGAAAAGCTCACTCTTTATATAATCGTACGCCTTGTCTCATCGATGATTTTGCAGCGCTGGATATTTTTCAAATCTTTTTCTGTCATCAAGAAGAGTTCCGTCGAGATCCACGAAACGAAGAGTAATATCAGACCTTCTCGGAAGTGCCTGGATTTGTGATAGCAAGTCATTATCAAATTCCCAACTTTTCGGAGAATCAAGGGGTACAGATGAGGTTTCCTGGAGGAGCATCGTATCTTTCCGATAAAAAATATAAAGGGAGTACTTTCTAAAACGATAACGCTGAAATCAAATCAATAATTCTACTGTATAAAAGAGCATTATTACAGCCTTCCATTGAATATATATTGTATTCAATCGTTAAAAATTGCAAGTATATTTTTTCACTTGTATTTTAGACTTTTTCTATACAATAGTGGCATATAAAAGCCAAAATATGTCTGAAAATACCTACGAACTCATCATGTGACTCGAGACACACGTCCGTATCAAATCAAACACCAAGATGTTTTGCGCGTGTGCGAATGCGCTCGAGCTTGCTCCAGAGCCAAATATGAATGTCTGTCCAGTATGCATGGGATTTCCAGGAATGCTCCCAACTCTTTCCGCGTGAGTGGTTGATCTGGCTGTACGCGCAGGTCATGCGATGCGAGGAGGAGTACAGGAGACGAGTATTTTTGATCGAAAAAGCTATTTTTATCCGGATCTTCCTATGGGATATCAGATTACTCAGCTCTATGAGCCGATTTCTCAGGGCGGGGAAGTCCGTGCGATCGTAGATGGAGAAGTAAAGACTTTTCGTATTCATCACATGCATATAGAAAATGACGCTGGAAAGCTCGTCCATGCTGGATGAAAGACTCTCTGTGACTACAATCGGGCATGAGCTCCGCTTATGGAGATTGTCACTGAACCAGATTTCAGGTCAAAAGCTGATGTTATCGCCTATCTTGAAGAACTCCAAAAGCTTATGCGATGGTGCGGAGCCTCTGATGCTGATATGGAAAAATGACAACTTCGGTGTGATGTAAATATCTCTATCCGAAAAGTATGAGAAACGACCCTTCGAAATCGTGTTGAACTCAAAAATATCAACTCATTTGCCTCTATAGGGCGGGCCATCGATGTGGAATTTAAAAGACAAATAGCAATATATGAAAGTGGTGCGACACTGGATCAGGAAACACGTGGATGGAGTGACGACAAAGGATATTCGACATCACTGAGATCCAAGGAAGATGCTATGGATTATCGGTATTTCCCAGATCCTGATCTTCCTCCGCTCATACTCGAAACGAGTTTTATCGAACAAAGACAGATAGATGAACTTCCGATCGACCGACGACTCAAGTATATGAACGAGTATAATCTCGCTGAGGATGATGCGCGTATTCTTTCCGCTGATCGACATACGAGTGATTTTTATGATACGCTCGTTTCCCTCACAAAAGATCCAAAAAAATCGTGTTCCTATATTACGACGATCCTCTTTGCGATCTTTGAAGCGCACCATGAAAAAATCGATCTTACTCATCTAAAAGGTGTTCCCGAAGAATTTGCGAAAGTTATCAATATGGTCAATGCTGATGAGCTATCTTCGACTAATTCTAAGCTCATTATAGAAAAGCTCGTCTTCGAAGGATGACTCGCCCATGAATGGGTCGAGACACTCGGACTTAAACAGTCAAATGATACTGGAGCACTCGAGGCTATCGTCGAAAAAGTACTTTCAGAATCTACATCTCAAGTGGCAGAATATAAATCAGGCAAAGTGAACCTCTTCGGATTTTTCGTCGGACAATGTATGAAGGCTTCATGAGGACAATGAAATCCGAAGATTTTTACAGAGATACTGAAGGGGAAAATCGGATAATCCTATGTGAGATATGAGGAAATTGGCTTACTATATTTTTTCGGATCTTTATGTATAGTTTTGAGGGCTTTATGGAAATCTGGCATGCTTTCAGCTGGGACTACATTCCTCATGGCTACTCATATTTTTCTTTGCACGAAAAGATGAGGAAAGTGATGAAGAAGAGAATGCCAATCCGTTGAAGCAGTTCTGAGGGAACTCATAGTGTAAAATGCTGGCTTCTTTGAAGTATCCACTATCGTATCTTCCACACAAATTGCCGTCATCATCGCTACTTTCTTCGGAGCATCTCACTCCTTTTCCTCAGGTAAACTCGAAGGAAGTGAACCGAGATGCTCTACCATTTGATCGAAGAACATAGGAAAGTTTTGTAAAATATGAGCCGATAGTATGGAAAATAGAATTAAGTCAAGAAATACTTATAAGAACTATCCTAATGAGAAGTACTTTTTATATCTATAATTCCTTCATTTCTCGTGATAGTAAGATGGGCTATATCATATCTTCCAGTATTATATCTTATGTCTGACTCGATCTCCGAAGCGTATGATCAGTATCACCCAGAATCGACTCAGATTACGACTATGCCTCCAGTTTTTTGTTGAAGAGCATACTGTATAAATCGCATATTTTCATGCGTACCTACTCCAGGAACTTCAGAATTTTGGGTCATGATTCCATGAAGATTCGGGTTGAGATTGAAATGATATGAATCTAGTGGCACATTTAAACCTATAAGCTGTCCAAAGTGAGGATATTCATCACTTTCTAAATTGATCTGAGCCTCTGGAATTATTGTATTTTGGAAAGTAAATTTTTTTGATAAACCTTCCGGAATGGTCGTAAGTATGGTCTGTATATAATCAGAGTGGTGCTTTGTGAGTTCGATAGATTCTGCTTTGGTAAGCATTTTTTTACAGATTTCTCGAATTTGGAATAAAATGGTATTTCCTTTCCCATCACTTCCAAGTTCAAAACTATAGGCAATAGTCGAATCCAAGATTCACATATCTCGTAAAAACTCAAGGAGTTTTTTTACCTTTTCAGACTCTTCGCATATATAGCCTGGCTGTGATATACTGAATGATTTATTTCTAGAGCCTTTCTCGAACGGTCACTCTTGAATCAGGACTCATTCGTGATTTGGGTGTTCTGTCACTATAGTGAGGCTTCCTTTGAATTTTGGAATGAGTCCAAAAGATGCTTTTTCTCCATCAAATGGAACTCATGAAAGCTCAGCATAACGTAAAATAAAACGTGATTTTTGCTTTACTCTTTCACGAAGATCGTGAATATTTTCATTTACGACGTCATGTATTTCTTTGATTTCTGTGGCTCATTTAGATGAGAAGAGCATGATATTTGAGTTACCATCTTCACTTAGTCGAGAATAAGAAGGATATAAGGAACTCTCAACAGTAGGGACAACATCTACTAGGCTCCGATAATCACCAGGAAGGCTTCATCTAAGCAGTACTTTGCTACCTTCAGAAAGTCAATGTTTATTCATGAATTCACCGAATTCTCTTTTGGTAAGAGTATCTCCTGGCGTAATAATCGTAGGTGTATACTGTGGTCAAACTTTTATACCGATAGTATCGAAAGGTGTTGGATTTTCCTGATATTTCTTCGATATGAGCTCGAGTACTCCGAGCTTGCCACTATATCTTTCTATATGGTCTATGAGTTCTGGATGGGGATTGTCTGAGAGAGAAAGTTTAGTCATACGTTTTCAATAATAAGTTTTATTCTATACTTTTACTATAAAAGTCAATCTTTTTACACTATTATTTATATTTTGCAAATCACATTCTTTGTGATATAATTCTTCTATGCGAAAATTTATCTCATTTCTCATTCTCATTTCACTTTTTATAGGAGAATCTCATGCTGTGAGCTTTATGAAGCCACCAAGTTTAAATATTCAGATGAAACGCCAAGAGTGAGTCAATAAAGTCGCACGTGTTATCGAGAGAAAAATAGCCAATCAGATGAAACTTATTGAGCTCCAGGCACGAAAAAAATCAGCACAATGATGAAATACTGGCATAAACTCGACGAAATATGTTCCACCAGATGGGTCGCCAAATTATACGAATTCTAATCCAAATAATATTGCAAATATTGACATGAGTCGAATTCGAAGTGCGTGGTTTGGGTGGTATAATGGATATAGAAGTTCCCTCAATCTCGGAGACTATGGCTATGATTCGAGACTCGATTCGACAGCTCATGACTGGAATATCTCATTCTCCGCTGGAAAATGACAAAATCATCATAGGAGAAACTCTACGGATAGCTATTATGACTTTCCAGTAATTGATAACTGGTTTCTCGCTCGTGGAATCAATCCAAAAGTGATAAATAGATCCAAGCATACTGAAAATGTCGGATATGGTTACTACAATTGTAGTTCAAATGACTGTACTGATAAACTCATCACTTCTATTCGTTCGACTTTTGACTTCTTTATGAGTGAGAAAGGGAAACCTTATGATGCACATTATCGCAGTATCATAAATCCCCACTTTACCAAGATGGGATTTGATATTATCGTGGTTCCATCAGAGGGTCGATACTATATCACGGTACACTACATCACGGAATAATTGATTCTGTCATCTTCGTACAGGAGGGTACCGATGTTTCCGTCATCCTGAGGTACGAAGGATCCAGGATTTAGAGATCAAAGGATAGATCTTTCCACGTAGGGTTCAAAGATTCTATAAGTTCGATTTTCTTTTTCTATTTATTCATTTGAGGGATTTTTCGAGTCAGTGCCTCTATGAAATTCTCAAAGTTTTCATAGTAAACGAGAGTATGCGTATGATACTTCTTTGAAAATCATTCTACGAGATTATTTTTATGCTGATGTATTCTTTCCGAGAGATTACTGGTTACTCAGACATAGAGTTTACCATTTCTTTGACTGGCGAGTATGTAGACGTATCAAACTTTTTCCATATTTATCCTGGATTCTTCCTTCGTCAGAATGACGGGAATGAAAAGTTCCTAAAAAAAATACTTACCAATAATGATTTCTACTATTTTTGCACACTTACATTACACATCCAAATTTGCGACTTGTTTCGCGCGAGACTGGATAAAGTGTTTGCGTGGTGGAACATCCTCTCCCATAAGCATACGAAAGACGGCATCAGCTTTTTCTGTATCCTCGACGGTCACTCGAAACATCTTTCTTTGTTCTGGATCCATCGTGGTTTCCCAGAGTTGTTCAGGATTCATCTCTCCGAGACCCTTATATCGCTGAACTCATTCGGTCGTGATATTTTCCTCAGCAATGGTTTTTATTTTTTGTTCTTCATTGTAGACGTACCATGCTTGTTTTCATTTTGAGAGTTTATAAAGCGGTGGATTCGCTATGTAGATATGTCCGTTTTCTACGAGTGATTTGAAATAACGAAAGAAAAAAGTGAGAAGAAGAGTGCGGATATGTGCTCCATCGACGTCGGCATCTGTCATGATAACTATACGATGATAACGAAGGCGTGTGTAGTCAAAAGATTCACCGATAGATGTTCCGAGAGCGATGATGAGATTTTTTATTTCCGTATTACCAAATACTTTATCCAGACGAGCTTGTTCCGTATTTAGTATTTTTCCGCGAAGTGGGAGAATCGCTTGAAATTCTCGATCGCGACCTTGCTTCGCTGATCCTCCTGCCGAATCACCCTCGACGATATAGAGTTCGCATTTTGACGCATCTTTACTCGAACAATCTGCGAGTTTTCCTGGAAGTCCAGAACCCTCGAGGACTCATTTTCTGATGATGGTATCACGAGCATTACGAGCGGCAGCACGAGCACGGGCAGCGAGAAGACACTTTTCGATGATAGCCTTAGCTGAGCGTGGATGTTCTGCGAGAAAGTCGTAAAAAGCCTCACCCATAGCCCTGTCCGTGAGTCACTTTACTTCAGGATTTCAGAGTTTTCATTTGGTTTGACCTTCGAACTGGGGTTCAGGAACTTTTACTGAGATGATCACAGTGAGTCCTTCGACGACATCTTCATTGGCGAGATTGATATCTTTTTCTTTGAGTATTTCTTGTTCTCGGGCGTATTTATTTATCGTTCGAGTGAGTGCCATCTTGAACCCGACGACATGGGTTCCACCTTCTGGAGTGATAACATTGTTCACGAAACTGATCGTTTTTTCATTGTAATCGTCTTTTTTATACTGCATGGCGATCTCGACCTGTACATGCTCGATTTGCTTATCGACATAAAAAACCTCATCCGTCACTGGCTCGATACTACGATTCAAATAATGAACATATGACTCGATTCCTCACTCAAAGAAAAATCGATACGATGTGTCTTCAAATTCATTTACGAATGTGATAGTAATTCCTTTTGTGAGGTACGCTTGCTGGCGAAGACGAATCTTGATGGTATCATAGTCAAAAATCACCGTCGTAAACATACTCGCATCAGGCCAAAATCTCACGATCGTTCCATGTTTTGTCGTTTTTTCTCCTGTTGGCGCCACTGGTCCGTCTGGCGCTCAGATCTGATATGACTGAGTATAGACCTTCCCATCTTTATGTACCCACACCTGCATTTTCGTCGAAAGAGCATTCACGACAGAGGCTCCCACTCAGTGAAGTCATCCGGAAACTTTGTATCCACTCTCTTCTCCACCGAACTTTCCACCTGCATGAAGGACGGTCATCACGGTTTCCAGTGCTGATTTTCCTGTATTTGCATGTACATCGACCGGGAATCCACGTCCATCATCTTCGACGGACATCGATCCATCAGTATGCATCGTGACAGTGATATGCTTCGCATGACCTGCCATCGCTTCATCTATCGAGTTATCCACGATTTCCCACACGAGGTGATGAAGTCCACGTTCGTCCGTAGAACCGATATACATTCATGGACGTTTACGTACTGGTTCGAGTCATTCGAGGACTTGGATATGGGAGCTATCGTAGGACATAGAAGTGTTTTAAAATCCAGCGAATTCTATAAAAAAAAGAGAAAAAGTAAAGTTTTTCTCTTTTAAGTGGATCTATACACAATATACTACTAAATATTCTCTTTATTTGTTCAGTCATATGAAATATTTACAAGCATACAGTTTCAGATTGGTTTGTAATCCATTTGACTACACTGCTTTGTTTGTAATTCAATCATCCTATCTCTTATCTTTCATGTGGTGATATAGTCATTTCATTCATTATCTGTGAACTTTAAAAATTTGAGAGAAGTCTCGGGAATAGAGGCAGTAGACTCTCTTGTATATATGAGGGTCTTACTATCTCATGATAGTAGCCATACCGTCATAGAGGATTTTCCTTTGACAAGATTATCTCGTATGATGCCCTGTGGGAATTCTTCCTCTAAAGGCATTGATTCAATGCCTTTAGTTCAAACAGTTCTTCAATCAAGGATATTTAGTACCATACTCTGAATGCCTATAACGGAGTCTCAAAATAATATTCAGCGAGCAAATCTTTTCTGAGTTAATTCTCTTTGAAGTGCTAATATCTCAGGACTGAGAGAAGATTTTCAAATCATTCAATTTGACATAAAATAAATTTAAAAAATGGATCATGTATTAGTAATTTACTGAGTTGACTACATATTTTTCCACAGCACTACCCCCTTTGCGCATTCTATAGTCAGAATATTCGCGAAAATATAGAGCCCGAGAAAAAGATGTAGTCTTGCCCATGAGCTTAAATGTATAAACTCAGTACATTTGTTCTGTGTTTGTATCTCCATCTCAAAACCAATATAGTTGTCAAGTTCCTTGTCACACAGATAATAAAACTTCAAAAAGACCTTTATATGTTAACTGTTTTCCTCATTCTGGTGTGATTATAGTGATTTTGGATTTATTTACTACCAATTTATTTGGATTAATAGTGGTCTCTACGATTTCTGTAAGTACTGGTATGGTTGAGTCTAGTATGATTTGGGTTGGCATGACTGTTCCATCTCTGAGAGTCACTCCTACTATATCATAAGTTCCATCCTTACCGTTTGTCAAAATTATTTTTCATAGATCTGTGCCTTGGTTATTGACATCCAAATACGTTATACTAATTTTTCCATCTGTCGTATATTGGGTATCTCATTCTGGATGAGTAAATTGGTACCTGATAACTCTATTAACTGTCTCAGTTCATGTAAATATCAATTCTTTCGCATTTCAATGAGAGTCAAGAACTTTCAAAGAAGTGACTTCACTCATGGTAATTATATTTTGCTGTAGCTGTTCCAATTCCCCAGGTATTGTAAGAGTATCATTATCAATAGTTGCTCATCAATCCATAGTTTGCAATACTCCTGGCTGTGTATTCGCTTCGCTCGTATCAACACCAGCCAATGAAAAATTAAGTCAGTCTAGAATGGTTGTTTTTTCGTCTGGAGTTACGTGTCCTCCTTCATGAGGAGCATCTCAATCTCGAGAAGTTGCGCGAGGAGTAAGGGAATCTTGTCCTATACGTATATCTCATTGATCAACAAGAACCACAGGAACATCTCCTCATTCTCAATTTGCAAGGCTTGTGTCTCAACTATCGGACAAATTACTTTGAGCATATCTGGGATTAGATTCGGATCAATCCGCAGAGGGTGTCGAGGTTGGTATGACAATTGTATCTACAGGCTGTTGGGTCGGGACAAGAACTACAATCGTTGTAGGAGTAAGGGTTTCTGAGAGAAGATTATCTAAATTTACTCATCATTTAGAAGTATTCGTGACTCAAGACACTCCTTCTTCAGGAAGAACTTTATCAATAATATCAGCATCCTCAGTGTTCTCAGACAAGTACGCGATGTTTTTTATCAAGAAATTATTAGTACTCTTTGTCCTTTCTCTTTCCATAATAGAAAATTTGGTTTTTCCTGTGGAAGCATCATATTCCCACGTTGTCGAGTATAGGTATGAATTTCAAGTATCTGTATCACTAAATATATACATGCCATTTTCTGCCCTCTCATATACAAGAGTGGCGATAATATTTGGTACTGTGTCGTCTCTGAGGACTACTTCCAGAATCGATACTCCTTCCTTGAGACTTTCTGGAGTGACTCCTGTACCATCTATGAGCGTTCGGGAAGTTGGATTAGTAGCAAGTGAATCTACAAAAGGGGGCTGACTCACAGAAAGGAGTTTCGGTACTTCTCTTGTAGGAATTCATCATTGATTTCTGGATGCTTTTTCCACTGTTGACTTCCAGTCTCATGTTTCAAGTTTTCACTTTACTCTCTTTTTATAGTTATCTAAACGCCTTTTTACTTCATAAGCAACCAAGCCAATCAATAGAAAAACAGCGCCATCTTCTATTGGGTTTATTTGAATCTTTGGCACTTGCTGATTTGACTGAGAACCTCAGAACACGGATGTAAAAGTATTTTGGCTCATATATTATTTTCACATTACATGTTCAAGCGCTCTCCTAAACATACCAGGTCCATTTGTAAATCCGATAAGTGGCTTTTCTTGTGGATTCGGTTTAGCTGTTGGAGCTGGTGCTGGTGCTGGTGCTGGTGGTGCTACCACTAATGGTGTTGCTGGAGCTGTTTTATTAAGTGGTACCGCATTTACTTCTTCAAGCATTTCAAGCATTTTTGTAGCTGTTTCCTTACCGGGGAATCAATCCACTTTTAATCCATGTTCCTTTTGAAATGCGATAAGCGCTTTCTTGGTTTTACTGGATCATCTACTGTCTTTATAAATACCATCAAGATCATCTACTGTAAGAAAATTCAGCTTCTGGAGGGCTCGTTGGTACACGGCTATCGTAAATGCTGTATTTGTAAGATCTTTTCCATCTTTTGTGAATCTGGTTGGATTTATTGCTTCTTTCTGAAAAAAACCTATAAGCAATTGATCGTCTAATCTACCCAATTGTTTTTTAACAGGTTCTTCCATTCTCCACTCATTTACTTTAAATCCCTTTCTTATTTGATCTTGTGACCAATCAGGAATAGTGCGTTCACTATTATTTGACATAGACAAAACTTAATTACATGATAATTTTATCACATTTCATATAAAATGCAAGTATTTATTCACTAAAAAAATATAAAAGTAAATACCTAAAGTCTCATAGCATGGATAATGGCATCAGAATTTGAAAAACTCGCTGTAGTATCTTCATCGAGATAGGCCAAGAGAAATCCTTTGAGTTCTGCGGGGTTGGTAGTCGATGAGAGGGGGATATTTAGCGAACTCGATATCTTCTTCTTGAGTGAAATACGTAAAAATGAAGGAATTCCATCGATACCGATAAGAGCAAAGGTATTGATACTACTGTAGTCAATATTCATTCCTCCGACGAGTATTCCATTCTCATCTATGTGTACATGTGTCGTCGGAAGACTGTTGTTCTCGATAAGGATATACACTCAAGCAAAGAGAAAAACCGCGATAGAGAGGAGATAGATCCCTTCGATAATACCATAGGTGACGAGTGACAAGACAATGACGAGTCAGATCATATACCAACTCGCTCAGTGTTCACGATGTGTCGAAAAATCCCAAGAAAACATATTACGTGGCATTAGTGAGTATCTCCACGAGCCGAGTCACTAAAAACCAAGAAAGAAGGGCTATGACAAATCCAATAAGGGAGCCAAACATTCATTTTTTTGCTTTATCTACTCATGAGCTATCTCCCGTAATCCCACTATTTATCTGCATCTGAACGGCATGATAGATAAGTGCTGCGATAGCGATGGTTCCGGCGATTCATATGAGGATTTCGACCATTCCAGCGATCGCACGAGGGATAGAGTACATGTCGACTTCTCATTTTCGAAGTTGTTCATTGGTGAGGGTATTGTTGTAGATATTGGTATCATTTACTGATGCTGATGAGCGTTCGCGCGAAAGCCTTGCTGCTTCTACTTTTTCAAAAGAACCATCGCTTACCGAAGTGCTCTCGCTTCATTCATAGACGCTATTTTGTGATTCCATTTCATTTGAACTGGTGGTCGGTTTTTCAATAGGTGGCAAGTTCTCTCAAGCATCAGCCCAAGCAAAAGAAACCGAAGATACAAATATGACGATGATGAGAAAAATATATTTCATACACTTATAGTATACTAATCTCGGAGAAAAACAAAATTTTTCGATTCATTTTTGCTTTTAGCGCTGATTTTCATATAGTATATACATATTTTATCTTACTTTTGCTCCTTTTATGAAAACGCCTCTTTCCTGGATTTCACTCTATACGCCCCTTGTTGACACTATAGAAAATAACTCCCTCAAATCACTCGCACATACGTACTCTATCCATACGGCTGAAATCGATGGAATCGAAGATCATTTTATAGATAAAGTGGTTGTAGGAAAAGTGCTCTCATGTGAAAAACACCCCGAGAGTAAAAAACTCTCCATCGTACGAGTCGCACTCGGTGAATATGGAGAAGAAACGATTCTCACATGAGCTGCCAATATCATCGATGCTACCTATGTCGCTGTTGCCATCGTAGGAGCTGTCCTTCCGTGAGATTTTACGATCGGAGAACGTATGATGGCTGGCATGATGAGCCGAGGGATGATCTGTGGAGCTGATGAGATCGGGATGTCCACCGAGGAATCCACTGGTATTATGATACTGGAAGAAACTTGGAAAAATGATGAACTCGAAAGCATGATAGGGAAGTCATTTTTCTCTCTCACTCTTCCATTTCCAGGAAAAAATGGGGAAATCTATCATTTTCCACTTCAGGATACTACCTTTGAAATAGATAACAAATTTATCACCAATCGTCCGGACCTTTTTTCTATCGTGGGAAATGCCAGGGAATGGCAGGCAGTTTTTGACGGAACATTGAGTCCTTATGCACCAAAAAAATACAACTTTCAAAACAACTTTCCACTGAAGATAGAAACTGACAAGTGCCTCTCGTATAACGCATGGAAAATGGAAGGCATTACTGTCGGGAAAAGTCCATGGGGAATGTCACTCATGATGGAAAGATCTGGTCTCACTCCAAAAATGGATATCGTGGACATTACGAACTCTATAATGACCGAGCTTGGTCAGC
>JANOWM010000059.1:0-7572 GCA_031417875.1 Candidatus Altimarinota bacterium | reverse complement strand
GTCAGGTACAAAACCGCTTAGAGTCACTCTCTATGACGTGAAATGCGATCTCAAAATGTGATGTGCGTGTCATTGGAGGAACTTGGAGTGTATACCCACGGGAGTATCAGGAAAATTTTTTGAGAGAGATTTATGATGCGCATACGAGTTTTGGTGAAGAGGGAAACTGATGACAAAGAAAAAATGGGGAGACGGAGGGGGACACACTGTTCGAGGCAGAAGAAAAACAGTACAAATGATGAGCGAAAGCGAACGAGTTTGTGTCCCCCTCGGAACCTTTTGGTACTTTTCATAACTGAAAAGTACAGAAGGAAAATATAGAGAAAGAAGATTTTGAAGTCACTGAGATGCTTACAGCATGACGGGAATGACAGAGTAGTGGAGATGACAGTAATGACAGGAAAGCAGAAAAAAGAAGCCCATTCACCTCCGCCTCATCTCCAAAAAATCCTCACTTTATCTCTTCTAAAACCCTCGAAGAAGCTAAATTGAGAAATGAAACTGCTCTGAGTCGCGTGATCGGAGTCGCGATCGAAACGCGTCCTGATTGGATAGATGAAGAAGAGATTATTCGCCTCAGGCGCTATGGAGTGACCAGGGTGGAAATCTGATATCAGACAACGGATGATGAGATCAACACGCTCAATAAACGTGGACATGGTAACATCGAGTCTATTCGCGCAACAAAACTTCTCAAAGATGCAGGTTTTAAAGTGGTGGCACATATGATGCCAGGACTTGTCGGTGCGACACCAGAAGGAGATAAAATCTCGATGAATGAGATATTTGCAAATCCCGATTTCCGTCCGGATGAACTCAAGATCTATCCTATGGTTGTGACTCCAAACTCAGAACTCACCGATATGTGGAAACGATGAGAATTTGTCCCATATGACGACATGACTCTCATTCCACTCATGGCAGAAATACAGTGAATGCTTCCAGAATACGTAAGACTCAATCGCATGTATAGAGATATTCCTGCGTCCGAGATTCTCGCGTGATCAAAGCTCGCGAACCTTCGTCAGGTGACAGAGGTCGCCATGCGAGCGAGATGAATCACTCGTCATGATATATCTGCTCGTGAGATTCGAGCGAAGTGAAATTCTCCAGAGGGTGCGGTATTTGAAGAATTTTTCTATGAAGCGTCCGGTGGACATGAATGGTTCTTTCAGATGATTGATCCCGCGGATCGTACGATATTTGGGCTTCTTCGTCTGCGTATTCCGTCACAGATATTCACGTGAGAACGCCACTTTATCCCTGAGCTTCAGGATGCCGCGATTATCCGTGAAGTTCATGTTTTCGGTGAACAACTCCCGATAACTACTCACCATCCAACCATCCAGCCATCCAGCCATCCCACCACTTCCGGTCAACATATGTGATTCGGGAAGTTCATGATGGAAAAAGCATATGAGAAAATACAGCTATACTACCCACAGTGTACAAAGATAGCAGTTATCTCCTGAGTCGGTGCTCGTCCGTACTATGAAAAGCGAGGATATACCAAGCACAGTGAGTATATGGTTCAATCTATTGACAGATAAATACTGCATTTCATGGTAAGAAAGTAGTAAGAATCCAATCTATAATTATACACATCGACTCTCAAAAGTCTCTAGTTTTTTTCTTGGATTGTAGCGAAAGGAGTATATACTGCCCATGTTTATTTCTTTTCATTTTTTCTTATGAAACTCTCTACACGTGGTTTTACCCTCGTAGAACTTATGATCGTTATCGCGATCATCGGTATCCTGGCTGCGGCTCTCTTCCCATCTCTTACTTCGTATCTTAAGCGTTCTCGTGACGCTGCTCGTGCTTCGAATCTTAAGGACATGACTAATGCTATTGGAGCATTTTATTCTGATCGTGAAAGATATCCAGATGCTGGTACAGGTTGTATGCATGCATGAGTGCTTAATGTTACTTATATGGAAGCCGGTGTTCCAAGAGATCCTCAACTAACAAAATCAAATGGGTGTGCTTATGTTGGTTTCTACACATATGCATCAGGAAGCACTACTGCAAGTTCTCCACAATTTGCTCTGGCGGCAATATTTGAAAATGATAATGGAGGAAATTTCTATAATGGTACAGGCCTTGTGAGCACTCTCCTTGGTACTGGAACTACTTGAGTTTTTGCTCCTGCTGTTAGAACGGCATTTGATTTAGGAAATGTGGCAGGTGGTGTGTTTAAATGAAATGGATCCGGATATCTTCTTTATAAATAATTGATAACGAGAAATGCCTTCTGAAACGAAGGTGTTTCTTCTTTTTTCTATGAAACTCTCTCCTCGTGGTTTTACCCTTGTAGAACTGATGATCGTTATCGCGATCATCGGTATCCTCGCAGCCGCACTCTTTCCATCAGTGGCTGGATATATTAAGCGTGGACGTGATGCGGCTCGTACGAGTCATATCAAAGATATCTCAAATGCTGTCGGTGCTTACTTCTCAGATAGCGAAATCTATCCTACCAGTACCGGATGTATTATGATCACAGTTCTTAATACTACCTATTTAGAAGTTGGTACCCCAAGAGATCCATCCACGAGTCATAATAATGGATGCGGTCCGAATGGATTTTATGGATACGCGAGTGGAACAGGCTATGCGAATGCTCCTCAGTTTGTTCTTTCCGCCATATTTGAAAATGATAACGGAGGGAACTATGATAATACTTCAGGAACATGAGTAAATATCCTCATAGGATCTGGTGTATTTGACTTTGGAGAGAGAACGACACTCGATGTGGTGAATACGGTCCGCAAAGGAAATGGATCATGATATCTCATGTACAAGTAATAAAAAAAACTTTCTCGAAATCGAGAAAGTTTTTTTGTGTCTTATTTTTCGAAAATGAGTTGATAGACTCGCACTTTTCTATATACTACTAGAAAGTTATAAATATTATGTTTTCTTTTAATCGGAGGGGTTTTACTCTCGTCGAGATCATGACCGTCGTGGTCATCCTCGGGACACTCTCGACAGCGCTCTATATGTGAGCTCAGCCCTATATGAAGCGATCTCGTGATGTGAAGCGCATCACTGATATAGGAAGTTATCTCAATATTCTGGACGCGTATAATGCAAATTTCGAAACATTTCCTTCCAACTATGGAAGTGGAAATAGTCTCACTCTTGGATATTGTCTTACTGAGATGGCAAATCGTCCTGATTATGTCGGATTTCGAGATATGCAGTTTGGTAATCTCCGAGCCAATACGAGTGTTGCCCCGAGAGATCCATCAAATCTCCCACCGATAGCACCCTGTGATATGACCGGGTCGTATCTCTATAGTCGACTGGATTACGCCTTCGATAAACAGCTCGTGGTTATCGCTGCAAGGCTCGAGATGAGAGAGAGTGGTAACTATGGAACAGGTGCAGACCTCATCATACCAGCAAATTATCAGTCTGTCATCGATGCAAAAAAATGAAGTGTTCTCCCGAGTTATCCTGATGGACTCTTTGTCACCTATAGGATAAAATAAGAGAAAAGTTTGATTTTATGAAAAAAGTGATATAATAGTCACGTCTTCAATAGAGACGAGAGGTAAATCTCCCTATAAGAAAACCCCCAAACTGTCAGGATGGGGGTTTTCTTTTTATCGTGGGCTATGACGCCTCACGATTCGTTTCCGGAGAATAGAAAACTCTATTTTCACGGACCGGTTCTTCCAATAAGGAAGTTCAATAGAAACTTTTCTCATAGAGAAAAAGTGTTAGAGGATAAACCTCCCTGCTCCTCTTGGAAGCAAGGAGCAAGGTTATTGTAAGAATGAACATTAAAATTTTCTTAATATTTAAAAGATTTTCTATTTCATCACTTTCTGGTCTGCTTGTTTGCTTCTTTTTTTGGTGAGCTTTTCGATTCTCTCACACGAAGTTTTTTAAAAAATTTCAAACGTTTGATAGTCTTTGAAATTTTAGAAAACGAGTGTTATAGAGAATCCAAAGTGAACCAATGGAAAGAAGGGGTTTTTGCATACTTTTTTACCGAAAAAAGTATGGGAGAAAGAAAAAAGTATGTGCAAGAAATCCTGGATCCTTCGTTCCTCAGGATGACGGGTAAACAGAGCAAGATTTAAATGACAGGAATCATAAATAAAACCCCCCGAGTACTCGGGGGGTTTTATTTGATTGTTCATGGCGGAGAGACAGAGATTCGAACTCTGGGTACCTTGCGGCACGACAGTTTTCAAGACTGTTGCATTAAACCACTCTGCCATCTCTCCGTACAAATAAGTGGTAAACGGAAGTATAGGGAAGTGAGATTATTTGTCAAAGTTTTTTCAAATAATTGCATCACGAATCTCTCTGCGTCGGTCTCTATCATGAAACTTTAGCATCGTATCTGATATGATGACTCACTCCGGACGCCTGAGTTTTTCATAAGATCTTTTTGTGCGAGGGAGGAGGAAGGCTCTGATAATGGAGTTTAAAAATCTAACTATTGTTTGTCATTCTTTTTCTTTTGTCATCCCGACAAAGGATGGATCTGCTCCTATATTTTCTTGTTCCTGTCATTCCCGCGCAGGCGGGAATCTAGGATTCTTTCTTCCCATACTTTTGTAAGGAAAAGTATACAAAAGTTCCGAGGGGGACACAAACTCGTTCGCTTTCGCTCATCAACTGTACCGTTTTTCGTCTGCCTCGAACAGTGTGTCCCCCTCCGTCTCCCCATGGGCTGTTTTTCGTCATGATAGGGGCGATCTTATGTCCTCATTTAGCAGTTCTTTCCTCCACTCATTTTCTCACATAAACTGTTCATATATTCATCCAGCATCATAAGTGATTTTCATATACTCTATCCAGTATGTGAGATAAATATCATTTTCTATGGCTATTTTCTCGAGATTCATGGATTCTGTCGTCGCAAAAAATGAAAGACAAAAATGACCTTGGATGTCTTTGCCGTGACGCCATACGCCACATATCCACAGGATTAGAGTCGAAAAAAAGCGAACAAACCAGATAGAGTGAGGTCGTGTGATGATAAAAAGATCGATATCAGATTCCTCATGTGTCGCATTCATCGAAAGAGAATTCACCACAGCAATCATTTGTATTCCTGGGATTCTTTCGAGGATTCTCGAGTATTTTTTTGCACGTTCAAAAAGTGCTATTTCACGGTCGTTTGGAAGTGATTTTACTCACATGAAAGTGTTAAAAGATGTTTTCTTGGAAGGCATATTTTACCCTTTTGCAAGGTTTCTAATGGCTTCTATCGTTCGATTTTCGAGCGAAAGTGAAGGATTTATGTCTGCTACCACGTTTTCGACATGAGTTTTATCATATCACATCTGGACAAGTGATGAGATGAGGGTCATATCGGTAGTTATTCGTTTTCCACTTGGTGATTGTTTTTTTGAAAAATCGATAGATCCTTTGAGATCGACGATGATTTTTTGTGCTGTTTTTTTACCAATTCATGGAACGCTCGATAGGAGCTTGTCATCTTCGAGTTCGATCGCACGAATTATAGTCTCTCGTCCGAGACCAAGGATAGAAAGTGCTGTTTTTCCACCCACACCATTTACCTTCAAAAGTTCACGAAAAAGAGACCGTTCTTCCTGACTTTCAAATCCAAAGAGGAGTTCACTCATATCGGTTTTGTGATGATGAATCCAGGTATTTATTTTCGTGTCAAAGGTACAAAAAGAAAGAACATTCGGAGACACGAGAATCTCGAGCGACATTCCAGTTCCGGTGATCGTGAGGGTCAGTGTATTCCCTTCGAGGGCGATGAGATTTCCAGAAAGGTGTCAAAACATGATTGCATTCTATGAAAAACCACTACAATTACAAATATTCTCTATGAAAACTCCTCGTCGTCACATTTCCATCGATATTTTTGTTTCGGTTGTTGATAATTTCTGAGATATAGGATTTCTCACGGAACTACTTATGGCCCTCACAAAAACGAAGACAAACGAATACCGTTTTTGTATTTTTACTGATGATGTGAAAAAGGTATCGGATTTTCTCTGAGGAAATCAAGAATTTCTTCCAAAGTATAGTGTTTGCGAGGTATCAGATTTTAGCCCGGGAAGAGCGAGTGATATCATCTTTCTTTTGTTTCATTTTCCACTTCCACTTCTTACAAAAGATCAAAAAAAGCTGATTTTGCGAATTGATTATCTTTCTTTTGATCCACTTTGGGTAAGTCGTAATGAGACCCTCCATATTCATTCGAGTGAAAACCATGAAATTATCGAGATTATTGTGTCATTGCTTCCATTTTCGGCATGAGTACTTGCTCCTATTCCATCTGTACTTACACGACAAGAATTTCTCTGAAAACTTCATCTCCCAAAAGAGCTTCTTCAAAAAAAATGGATTTCACTTTTTTGTTATGAAGCACTTTTTTCGCGATTTGGTTTTTCTTCTCTTTCGCCTGAAACGGTGATTTTTACCTTTTCAAAATACGAATGAAAAAACACAAATATTATCACACTTCCATTTCTCTCTATCTGAGACTACCACTCCATGCTTTCTCTTTCAGATGCCAATATAGTTCGTGGTGAAGTGAGTGCTGTGACAGCGATGCAAATAAAAAAACCATTTTTCTGGGATATGTACAAAGAAAAATGAGGATTTCCACAGGAAATGAGTGATTATTTTCTAGAGTTCTTTAGAGCCAGTAATGCGTATAGAAATATTCACAAAAATATCAATACACACATAGAAAAAATTCCCTTCTCGAAAATAGAAAATATACTTTTTGGTACGAGCTCTTCACTCATTTTTCCACTTCAAAATCCGCCGATTCTCATCGATTCCATAGAAAATCATATTGACAGATTCTATTTTTCCCTATAATCACCGCACAAGCAAATTGCTTGAAGTACCATTTTTCCGCGGAGTAGAGCAGTGGTAGCTCGCAAGGCTCATAACCTTGAGGTCGTATGTTCGATTCATACCTCCGCAACCAGATTCAACCAGTATTGTAAAAAAGGTTTTGCCAATGTAGCTCAGCTGGTTAGAGCACAGGACTCATAACCCTGAGGTCGGTGGTTCGAGCCCACTCATTGGCACCAGAAAAATAAATTTGCTTTTTTCCTCTCAGGCCCTATACTCATCCTTGCGTTCTTTATTTTTATAATTTTATCTTTATGCGCGTTATCGCTCTTTCTCTTGTTCTTGCAAGCCTTCTTTCCGCTTGTACTATGAAACCAACGACTCCAGCTCCAGCAGTTGAGGGTACTACTCCAGTAGTAGAGACTCCAGTAGCTCCAGCTCCTGTATCTCCTGAGCAGCCTACTCCTCCAGCTCCTCCTGTTGCTCCAACTGAGCTTCAGCCTGCTGAATTACCTCCTACTCCTCCAGTTCCTCCAATGCCTCCGACAACATCTGAGGTTCCTGCAATTCCTGCAAAATAATTCATTCGAATTTCCAAATCTATCTCGTTCATTCGGGGTAGATTTTTTATTTGCTTTTCATCAGTTTTATGGTAAAATGCAAGGGAAAATAATTTTGAAGATATGTCACCATCTCCAAACATCGATACATGAGAATCATGAGAAATCCCAAAAAGTGATGGAAAAGTCAAAAAAACACTCCATG
>JANOWM010000058.1:0-8990 GCA_031417875.1 Candidatus Altimarinota bacterium | reverse complement strand
TAAACATGATCTTCTTGCGAAGTATAAAATTCCTTCATTTGTTGTTATGGAAACGATTGCGAGTAACATGAATGGACTTCGTGTTGGTTCCATCGAAGACAATGGAAATGATATGGATATTATTATCCGAAATGGTGATTTTCGAAAAGATGCTCGAATCGAAGATATCCTCGCACTTCCACTTGTTATTGGCCCAAACACATATTCTGTCGGAACGTTCGTTGAGAGCACTCTGGAAAATGCTATCGCTTCAGTAACGAGAGTCGATGGAGATATCCAAATCGGGGTCGAATGAGACGTCGAAGCCGGACTAGATACTGCCAAAGCTCAAAATGCTCTCATTGCATTTGCTGATTCATATGCATACCCTCCAGGAATTTCTTATAAAACTGGATGAGAAAGTCAGGAAAACGATGAACTTATCTCTGCTATTGTGAGTGCATTTTTTCTCTCACTTCTCGTTATCTTTGCCATACTTACTCTCCAATTCAATAGTTTTTCCCAGCCAACTATCATTCTCTACTCCGTCATCATGGCACTTCCTTTTGTGATGGTATGACTTATTTTGACAGGCAATAAGTTTTCCCTTCCATTTGGAATAGGGTTTATTGCTTTTACCGGTATTGCCGTCAATCATGGAATTATTCTTATTGCCGCCATCAATGAAAACCTCCAAAAATGAATGGCAGGGTTTACTGCTCTCGTAGAGGCAGGATCATCTCGTCTCGAACCAATGATCCTCACGACACTCACCACTGCTCTCGGTATACTTCCGATTGCACTGCGGGATAAGTTTTGGGCATGAATTGGATTTACTATCATATTTGGTATTATCGCTACCACATTTCTCACGCTTTTTGTGGTCAAATGAATTTATTATGAAATCTACGTCAATCAAAATGAATGATTCATCAAAAAATGTTATCATTTTCTCACGTCTCAGATAGGCTCACTTTTTACCAAAAAAATACGAAAGATAAAATAATATGTTTTCTGGAATTATAGAACATACTGCGCCAATTCTCTCTGTTTGAGGATGACTTTTTACTGTAGAAAATACCTTTAAAGAAGCTCTTCATGTAGGACAAAGTATTGCTCATGATGGTGCATGCATGACCCTTACGGATGTAAAGCCAGAGTCATATAGTTTTTTTGTGATGGAAGAAAGTCTTAGAATAACTAATTTTTGATCAAAAAAGGCCTGAGATTTTTTTAATATTGAGCGTTCTTTGAAATTCTCAGATAGGATGGATGGACACATGGTCTCAGGACACATCGATACTCTCGGCAAGATCATACACCGAGAAGTAAAGTGAGATAATTCTCTTATTCTCAAAATATCCTTTGATAAAAAATATAAAAACACTATAGTCAGGAAGGGAAGTATTACTGTCAATGGTGTGAGTCTAACGATCGTAGAAGATCTTGAAGATTCGCTAACGATATCACTTATCCCGCTCACACAAGAACTCACAAATCTCGGAAATCTCTGTCTCTGAGATCATGTCAATCTCGAATTTGATATGATCGGGAAATATGTGGCAAAGATGCTCCGGGATACCTATTAGAATGAAGAAAAGGAAGCAGTAATTGTATCTGTCATGCTGTAAGCATCTCATGTTTCAAAACCGAGATCCTTACAGGATGACAGAGCAAGGAGACTCATTTAAATTACTAACTTACCACCTATGTCTGATTATACTGCTTGACTCAAAAATATCGATTCTCTCGATAAAAAAATAAAGATTGCTTTTGTTGCCTGAGAATTTAATCTCGAATATACCAAAAAATTAGTAGAAGATAACTCCTCATTTTTACGATCGAACGGATTTGACGATATTACTGCTTTTTATGTTCCTGGAGCCTTTGAGATCCCTGCATTCGCAGGAAAGCTTCTCGAGAGAGAAGAATATGATCTCATCATCACGATTGGGGTTGTTATCCGTGGCGCGACTCCTCATTTTGACTATGTATGTAGTGAATCTTCACGTGCTATTATGGATCTTACGCTCGCCTATGATACACCCATCATATTTGGAATACTCACCTGCAACACCGAAGAGCAAGTCCGAGAACGTATGGGACATGGATTTGCGATATCAGGACTCAATCTCCTTGCTGAACTTCATAAAATCGATAACTAAATGATCCTTACTTGAATCATCATCCATGGTAAATGACTCGGACGAGAACTCGGATACCGAACTGCGAATATGAAAATAGATTCGAGTAGCACAAATCTAGAATCTTGAACTTATGTTATCAACTGAGGCGTGAGATGAAAAAAACTCAGATGAGTTGGAGTCTATCTTCCACACCTTTCGACGTTTGAATCACATTTTCTCGACTTTGATGAAGATATATACGGGGAAACGATAGAAGTAGTGCCTCTCTACAAACTAAGAGAAAATAGAAAGTTTGATACACTTCCTGAACTTGCCATCCAAATATGAAAAGATATCGAAAGTATGAAAAGTATGGAAAATCATACTCGATATATTGCCATAGCTGGAATGTCGAAAAATAGAGTCATAGGAAACAATGGAAAAATTCCATGGCACATTCCAGAAGATTTTAAACATTTTAAAGATACCACCTTCGGACATCCTATTATCATGGGACGAAAAACGTTTGAATCCATATGACGAGTCCTTCCAGGAAGAGAAAACATCATTTTGACACGTAAGGATTTTACTCATGAAGGAATCACGGTTATTCACTCAATTGAGGAAGTATCGAGCTACTTACAAAAGAAAAATATCCTAAAAGCATTCATCTGTGGATGAACAGAGATTTACCGAGAGTTCTTTGAGAGAGCTCTAACAGATGAAGTTATTCTCTCTGTCATTGATATGGACATTTCTGGGGATGCCCATTTCCCAGAATTTGAGAAAGATTTTACCTTGGAGTCCGAAGAATCACGAGAAGGATTCACTATACAAAACTGGATCCGCAAACCATAATATTCCATGTCAAAAAAACTTCTTCTCATCCTCATAACAGCATTTCTCGATCTTCTTGGCTTTGGAATACTCCTTCCGTCGCTTCCATCACTCACTCTGCATTTTGGTATGATAGCATCGTGGACAATATGGTCTCAATCCGTCTATTCTCTCGGGATGTTTGTGTCTGGTGGTCTTATTTGAACTCTTTCGGACAAATACGGACGGAAAAAAATACTTCTTATCACCAGTAGTTTCAATATTTTAGCCTATATTCTGATAGGAATTGCTTACTTTTTGGTTGGCCATATAGAAACCATTTTTGCATATGCTCTTTTTATATTTGCCCGTTTTATCGGATGAGTAGGTTGATCAGGTATTTCAGTCATCCAGGCGTATGTATCAGACATTTCGACTCCTGTTGAGAAAACGAAAAACATGTGAATGATTGGTGCCATGTTCGGACTCGCATTTTTGGTCTGACCGGCCATATGAGGAATTCTTTCCGTCTATGGATGAATTGAGCAGATACTCACTGTCACTACCATCATCATGATAATAAACACGCTTTATATCTATTTTAAACTTCCAGAACCAGTAAAGCATAGTCACGATATCCCGGATACGAAACATCTTCATTATTCACCATTTCTCCTCTTTCTCTTTTGTGCATCACTGATCGTTACTATCGCATTCTCGAGTATTCAGTGAGGATCGATGCAATTTTACCATGACGTGTTTCATTTTTCTCCCAAGGAAATTTGATTTTTTATGTCGATGGTGGGACTTGCTTCTATTATCTACCAATGATTGTTGGTAAAATATGTCAGACGCATTTTCTCAGATGGTTCGATGATGATTTTTGGAATAACGCTCTTGGCTGTATGTATCTATCTTTTTGGCACAAATCGTGATCCGATATTTCTTTATCCTATCGTCATGCTTATTCCTGTTGGGATGGGATCGTTTAATCCTTCACTTATGTCATTATTGGGTCAAAACTCCGAAAAACATGTCGGAAAAGTTATGGGAATAAATTCATCCGTTGTCGGAATCGGTGGTATTATATGACCAATAGTTATCGGAATACTTTACGCGAAAGATCCGAGTTTTCCATTTATTTGAGCAAGTATACTCTTGTTTTTCTTGCTTCTTATAGCTCTATTTTTTCTCGCCTGGAATACAAGAAAGTCTAAAAAAACCGAGACAGAAAAAATTCTATAACATTGCCTCCTCAAAATACGAGTGGTATGCAAATAAGTCATTCACCGAGAGTTACTGCGAGGATAAACTTTGAGTAATTCATTTTCATTGTTCCTGCGAGATAACAGACAAGATCGGTCGGAACAATGATGACAAATGACCAGATAGCAACAAAAGGAAATCCATACTTTTCGAGAAGTTTCTGTGTTTTTTCATACCCTTTGTGTTTTTGAAAAATTTTCTCAAAGCCCATCTCTCTCGAAAAAAAATACACCATCGATGATGAAAAAATAATTCAAAGAAGGGAAATAACATAGACAAATGGGAGATTGGAAGGGAAGAGGAGTATGCCAGCAAGGACGAATGGAGTACTTGGTACGAGAGTAAATCCCCTGAGTACCGAGAGGAGAAAATAGACAATAAGAAGATACGGACCAAATCGTCATAAAAAGTTCACGAGATGAGAAGCCGTCAAAATATCTCTGTGAAAAATAAGAGCATAAAGTGCTATCAAAAGAACTATCATCCAAATGATAAGAGTTCATTTTTTTACCCACCCGGATATTACTTGAATCATAATTATGAAAAACTATTATTTTCTCTATAATAGCGAGAGTTGTCTCTATTCAAAATTTTTTTATAAAATGAAGTTTACCGGTATCGAATCAAATCTTTGGAAGTATTTTCTCATTATTTTCACGAATCGGCGGAATTTTATTCCGATTCTTTCGGTGTACTATCTCACGCTTCCAAATACCCATGCCAATGAAATAGGTCTTTTTACTGGTATCGGATATTTTGCTGCTATGGTCATGCAGATGCCATCAGGTTGGATAGCGGATCACTATGGACAAAAAAATACTCTCATCTTTGCAAAAATACTCATCATATTTTCCAGCATTTTTTATCTGGTGGCTGATAATTTTTATGTTTTTACGCTCGGCTCCATCTGCATGTCTCTCGGGCTCGAAGCATTTTCCTCATGAACTACGGCATCATTCCTCAAATGAACTCTCGAAAAACTCGGACGATGAAATGAATTTAAAAAAATTTCCTCACGAATATCTGGAGATGTGGCACTTTACTCTATACTTTTTATCGTTGGACTTCCACTCTTGACTGAGATAGATATCAGACTTCCACTTTTTATCGGGCTCTTTATCGATATTATCGGACTTCTCATTGCTCTCTCACTCTTTCCGGTTCACATAAAAATCGAAAAAAATGATCGAAAATGAATACTCACCATCTTTCGAGAAATGCGAGGGACAGGATTTTTTCCATTTGCAGTCTTTAGTGCGGTCATATCAGGATTTCTTTTTGCTGATAATGCCTACAGATGACCATACCTTATCGAACTCGGGTATCCACTTGCCTTTATCGGACTGGTTATGGGAGGATCGAGGCTTGTATGGTGGTGAGTCGGGAGATCTGTGAATCTTCTCGAAAAATACATATCATTTAAAAATCTTATTCTCATAGAGCTTATCATTTTCCCTCTCTACTACATATGAGTAGGGTACATATCAAACCCTTGGATACTCTGAATCGTATTTTCATGTGTTGTGGGATGGTTTTGGTGACGGAGTCAGATATATACTGACTACTTTATCGATCGGATACCTGATAGTCGCTATCGCGCAACGGTTCTCTCTATGAAGTCGCAGATCACTGGATTTTTTCAGATTTTCGTATCTTTTGGTATTGCATGAGTGATGGGAATATCCTACGAACTCGGGTTTCAGACACTTGGCGTCATTATGTTTATCTTTCTCTCTGGAATTTATTTTTTTGGGATTCGGAAAATTTCGATATAAATTTTTTTAAATCATGTGGATTCTCTTTGCTCTGACATCTGCCATCATCCTTGCAAGTCGTAAAATACAGGAGAAAAACCTAGTTGGTGATGGGTGATGATCTATTGGCTGGATGATTCGAGTTGGAACTCTCGTATCTGCCATCATCATATGGGCAATATTCTCTCGTGATCTTACTGGAATATCTGACCCTGTAATTTGGATGGCTTTAGGAGGCATACTTATCATCTATCCAGTACAAACATATCTCTACTATAGAGCGATGCACGAACTCCCTCTCTCTGTCTTTGGTATGATGGCACCAATTATCCCTGTTACTGCCACCATATGAGCCATACTCTTTCATGGTGCACACTTGAGTCTCGGATGATGAATATGAATATTTTTGATTTGTACGGGACTCGTGAGCTTATTTTGGAAAAGTACTCGTAAAAATATCTCTTCTCTCTCGATCATGATTGCTATCCTTTGCTATATCATCATCTGATCAGGGCAAGTTATAGACAAGTTTGCGCTCAGTCACACAACTCCATATCTCTACACTGTCCTCAATCAGTTCGTTTGACTTATTTCTATATTTGTTACCTCATACTTTCTCTACGGAGGATTTCATTTTTGATTTTATAAAAAGAATGCGGTCATGCTCAGTAGTATGGGATGTCTGCAATGAGTTTGATATCTTTGTAGTATGTATGCTCTGAGTTATGCGCCAAATATTGGATACGCAACAGCCCTCTCAAACACACATGCCATCATCACTGCCATCTACGGAGTAATGGTTCTCAAAGAAGGAATCACCCGCTCGAAAATATTTGTTTTTACTTGCATGATTCTCGCCCTCATCTCATTTGCTTTTGCGTAGTTAAAACGTATAATACTCGACCAGATACACTTACTTTCATCTTATGAAAAATTTCTTTTCTTTTCTCTCTCGAGAATCTTTCGAAAAATCTTTTGGTGTTCTCGAGTGACGATTTCCTTTACCGACTCTGATAATACTCCTGATATCAGGCATACTTTTTTTTATAGTAAATTCTGAAAGTACCGATGAGATGTATATGCGCATGATTCTGACTGGCATAGTCACTTTTTTTCTCTCCACCGGATGTATCCTCTGGATCGAGACATGGAAAAAAAGACCTATTGATGCCAGATTTCCTATACTCCCGATAGTATATGGAATTTTCTTTTATTTTTCTCTATGATACTCGAGTGAATGGCGAATGGAATCTGTCAGCTACTTTCTCCTTCATTTGACCGGTTTTCTCTCTCTTCTCTTTTTTGCTCCTTATATAACTCGGATACTTCAGTGAGAAGAAAAAAGTATAGAATATACCAATTATTTTTCTCGTGTTGCATGGATGATACTCATGTCTATGATTGTATGACTATCACTACTCCTTCTCGGATTTATCGCTATAGGATCAGTGACAGCGCTTTTCGACCTTTCTTCTTATTCTTGGAATGATAAGCTCTACGGCAATTGGGCGATCATATCTCTCGCGCTCATAGCACCACTCTATGCGCTCATCCACATACCGGAAGCATCGACGATAGAGAAGCGGTCTTATGAGATCAATCGGTTTTTCTCATTTTTGATTCGTTATATCGCTACCCCTGCCATATATATCTACTTCACTATCCTCTACGCATATAGTATAAAAGTACTCATGAATTTTGGTGATTGGCCAAAAGGGATAATCTCCTGGATGGTCATAGGATTCTCGAGCTTCGGGTATCTCACGTATATCTTCTCGAAGGCTTATGAAGAGGGAAGTGTCGTCCGTATCTTTCGTCGGTATTTTCCATATGTTGTCATACCTCAGATATTTATGCTTTTCTATGCGCTTTATTTGCGTATCGCACAATACGATATCACGATGAATCGCTATTTTGTGATAGCATTCGGACTCTGGCTCTTTGGAATCTCTGTGTACTTTATAGTAAGCAAGCGAAAATCTCTTGCCATCATCGTCGCCTCACTATCACTGATTTCGATACTGATTTCTCTCGGTCCTTGGTCAGTGTTTTCTTTCCCGCTAGCTCGTCAGGAAGCTCGCCTCATGCAAAATCTCGAAACAGCGAAAATACTGAAAAATGGAGAGATTATACCACTTGCAGATAAAAACGAAATATCAAAAGAACTCTCCGGTGATATCTACTCAGGCATCAGTTATCTCTGTGGATTCGATGACTGTAGTGTCATAAAAAAAATATTTCCACTTCAGCTTGGTGAAATCGAAGAAAAATGAAAAACTGAATGGATGCGGTGGAATACGCTCACATGAGCCATATATCCATGAGCCAGTAATTGGGAAATAATAGGTGGCGTCACTGAAAAGATTCGAGTACAACAATGGTACGAGTCATCAGCTATAGAGCCAGCATACTATCAGTACAATACAAAAAATAGTCCATGAGAAAATACTTTTCCACTCGATATAACGTGATATGATCAGATACTTTCTGTCTATGGAGAATCCGGATGGTGAATGGAGGTAAAATATCCATTTATCTCTATAAATCCTGACGATGCCACTCTCCGATATCATGGGTCTAGTGGTACTCTCGACAAAATTCTACTTCCAGAGTCTATGCTCGGGCTGAATTCGAGTCCAAATACGAACAACCTTATAGAGCCTGCCGATATGGTGCATTCTGTATCTTTTCCGACTCGCGAAATACGTCTTTATTTGAATTCTTATGCGGTCAAAAATCAGAGCTATACATGAACAGCGATCAAAAATCAAAATTATTACTCTATAAATGGATTTGCCCTCGTAAAAGAGCGAAGATGAGTTCTAAAGTCAAATGCAACTTTTCATTAGAAAGATAATTCATGGAATGCTTCATATGGAGTAAGCCATCAGAGTCGTTCTCAAGGCCAATGATTAATGAGGCGTGTATAGTGCTGAAGCTGTTCTTCTGTTGTATACTTGAGATCTGTTTTCTTTGGGACAAACTGACGAAGAAGTCAGTTGGTATTTTCATTAGTTCATCGTTCCCAGGAATGGTATGGATGAGCAAA
>JANOWM010000057.1:0-15487 GCA_031417875.1 Candidatus Altimarinota bacterium | reverse complement strand
TTTCGGTGATGGGACATGTGGATCATGGAAAGACGTCCATTCTCGACTATATCCGAAAAACGACAGTGGCATCAGGTGAAGCGGGATGAATTACCCAAAAAATTGGTGCCTACCAAGTCACTCGAAATGAGAGGCGTATTACGTTTCTCGATACTCCTGGACATGAAGCCTTTACTATCATGCGAGCTCGAGGAGCTAAGCTTACAGATATTGCCGTCATTGTCATTGCAGCTGATGAAGGAATGAAACCACAGACAATAGAGTCTATCAATCACGCCAAAGAAGCAGGAGTTCATATTATCGTTGCGGCGAATAAGATGGATAAACCAGGAGCTAATCTTGATCTCATACGTGGTCAAATGGCGGAACATGGTCTTCAGCCAGAGGAATGGGGAGGAAATGTTGTTCTCGTTCCTGTATCGGCACATACAGGTCTTGGAATGGAAAATCTTCTGGATATGATCCTTCTTCAGTCGGATATCATGGAACTCAGGGCGAATGATACACGTCTCGCAGTAGCAACGGTCATCGAAGCTCATCTTGATCAAAAACTCGGATCCGTCGCGACACTTCTGGTGAATGCTGGAACGATCTCAAAAGGAGATAATATCGTGTGTGCTGGAGCTTATGGAAAGGTCCGAACCCTCAAAGACTACAAATGAAGAAATATCGATAAGGCAGGACCAAGTGTCCCAATACAGATTACCTGACTTTCAGGAGTCGTCGATGGTGGAGACATTCTCCAGGTGGTCTCCAGTGCCGAAATTGCGGCAGAAAGAGCTAAGGAATTTGCTCTCGCACGAAATACCAAGTCCATCCACGCATTTGAATGAGCATCTCTCGGAATGCTCATGTCACGCCTCAAATCAGGAGGGCTCAAACAACTCAAGATCGTTCTCAAAACTGATTCCAATGGATCTCTCGAGGCACTCAAGGCTGCGCTTTCAAAGCTTTCAACCCCAGAAACACAAGTCACATTTATCCATGCAGCAGCCGGAGATATCAACCAATCTGACGTCATGATGGCAGGAACCTCTCAGGCCCTCCTCATCGCGTATAATGTCGGACTCCTTCCAGCTGCGAAATCAGCACTCTCTCAGTCAAAGATCGAACTCATCGATAAAAAAGTTATCTACCATATCCTCGAAAAGGTCGAAGCAATTATCACTGGTATGATAGATATCCGTTTTGAAGAAACAGAACTCGGTATCGCAAAAGTGAAGGCAATATTTTTTACTGGTAAAAATAATTCGATGATGATAGTGGGTCTCGGAGTCGAGCTCGGACGAGTCGAGCCTCGTGCGAAAATTCGCGTTATCCGTGCAGAATCCAAGGTAGGATCCGGGGAAGTCGCGAATCTGAAAAAGTGACCACTGGATGTTATCGAAGCGCTCGAAGGGGAAGAGTGTGGTATCAACTTCAAATGAGAAGTCAAAATCGAAGTCGGGGATACTCTCGAATTTTATAAGATGGTGCAGAGGAAGTAGGAGAAATCATAAAAAATCCCTGATACGTTCGGGGATTTTTTTATTTTTTTGGAGGAAAAGATTTTTTACTTCATGGAAGTGGAGGGAGTTTCAGCTTGGATAATTTTGCCAAATCTCCGAGTATATCCCTTTCCTCTTTCTTTTGTGCGATAAGTTTTAGTACGCCACTTTGCACTTTCAATCATATATCTTTTGGGCTGTACTGACCCGTGAAGTTATCTTGATTTGAAAGGATTATCGTACCTCACTTTCTGACTACTGATTGTGCAAAACGGAAGCTATTGTGGGCGAGTGTTCACCCATGAGCATCACTGTGAAAAAATATTTTTAAATCTTTATGGTAATCCCACGCACAGAGATCATCGCTATTTCTGACGGGTCGAGCAGCAAAACCAAGGGGGTTTTCTCTAATACGTGTATGTTCCCAGATATTTCATCTAAATTCACCGTCTACTATAGGAATACTTATCTCTTCTCATTCTTTCATTCACGTGATAATACGTGCAGTACCGGCAGTATAGAAATTTTGGGGAAGGCCCCTCTCATCTATGAGCTTATCTGTATTGATAGGATTCTTTTTTGCGAATTCTTTTACCTGAAAGAGGATGAATTTCGAAGGGGGTCACTCTACCCATCATAGCTCCATCTGATAGGTCATATTTGGATCGAGTATGCTTTCTTTTTTGAGAAGAGCGAAGATTTTTGCAATATCTTTTCATTCGGGACTTGAATGTATTGCATCGAATTTTTTCTTTGACTCTTCCAATTCTCAAAAAGAGACATCCATTTTATTCAGACTACGAGTGAGTCGTGCCATCAGACTTGTGTCATTTGGGTCGACTTCAATTCTTGCCTTCATTTTTTTTACTGGAAGGATTCCAGTATGCTCGACTCGTCGGATAGTCCTATTATTACTTCTCTTGCCATCATCGTGAATCGTATCTATAAAAAGTCGGTAACTTCTATTGGGATCTTCAGTGACAGTCACGATAGGTACATCAAATGACGGTACTACTCCTATTTGGATATTCTCAGAGTTCCAGTATACTCACTCATGGATTGCATAGTGAGCAATATATCGTGTTTGTTCTACTGCTCATTGGCGCACATTCTCTATTGCCTGAACGATAGAGTCTCTTACAAACCCATTTTGAATGGTAGGAGTTTTCATAACATCCACCAGTCATTTCATATCTCCAGGACTTCACCCGCGGATATGATACCCATTTTCTTTAGTATACCTCTGGAGTGCTTTTGGAAATCTTGATACGTGTTCTTGGAGTCTTTGAAAAAATATATCATCTGGAATCTCGCCCGCAAGAAGTATAACGGGATTGGTACTTCCTACATATACTCAGAGTTTGCTGAGTTTTTCTACGAGTGCTCAATTTTGAGATATTACCTCTAGCATCCCGAACTTTCCACTTTTCTCCTTGATAGCAGAAAGTATTTCAGGAGTGTATGTTCAGACTGCTACGAGATCATCGGGAATATCAGAGAGAAAGTCGTTCATAGAGAGTGGAGTAAGATTATTATCATAATACGTATAAATACTATTTGTCAATCACAAAATATTTCCCTTTCCCTAGACCTTATTTTCTATACTGGTGAACTTTTTATCACAAGCTCTATGGCTGAGACGTAATCTTCGATAAAACTGGATTCAAAAAGATCAAGAGATCATTTTTCTGAAACATAGATTTCTATGACTCAGAATGGATTCTCAGGTGTTCAAAGAGGGATAAGCATGACACCGTAGATGTTATGATGTGGTTTGATAGGTGAAAATTGGTCGAATTCACCGTGTTTCTCAGGTTCGATGATTTTTACACTTTTTCATTGAAGTATCGCGTATTCCGTAGCACTTTTACTGTATTTTTTCTTGGTTCATGTTGGGAAAAGTTGTACTTTACCCATAGATCCAGAGAGCATCATATTTCCACTCGTATCACATTTCCAGAAGTGTACGAGTTCACTATCGGAAATAAAGAGAATAGATCGAAGGATAAAATCATAAAATGTCATATGAGACCAGTTTTTTCCTTTTCAAAACTTGATAATATCTTGGATATAGTCGAGCTGTCTCTGGAGGAGTCATATTTGCGTATAAGCGTCCTTTATCTTTACGCAGTGTTTATCGATTTGCTCTTCGATGTTTATTTGTCTCGTGATATCACGACCGATAAAAAGGTATTCACTTGGATGCGATTCTCATTCGTATATTATAGGCGTAATAATGCCTGAGAGTACGAGCGTATTTTTCTGTTTATCCAGTCAGCGAAAACGTATCTGACTGTAGTTGTCTACTGAGTTTTGGAAGTTTGAGAGAATTTCATCTGGAAATAAAAAACGAATTCCATCTTCTCCGATTTCTGAGAGTTTATATCCGAAGATGGTTTTTGCTCATTTGTTCCACGATGTGACTTTCCCATTACTTGAGTAGCTAAATATGCAGTCATTTGCCATGCTCACAGCTTGCGATATGGCTTTTTCTTTTTTTTGAAGTCTTTTATATTCCCGCATATCCGTCATGATACCTACTGTTCCACCTCCAGGAACTGGAGATCCACTCAAAAGAACAGGCACCTTCTTCCCACTTTTACTCAGGAGGAGTCATTCGTAGCTTGATCGTACTCACTGTTTTCTTTTTCATGCATTTGTTTTTCTCACGGTCTCAGCACTTTCATGATCCCAAAAATCATATGATTCTCGTCCGATCATCTCTTCGAGTGAATACTCCATCAGTTCACAAAATTTTGGATTCGCGTAGACAGTACGTTCATTTTCATCCCCTACCCATACAGCTTCGTTCATCGTTTCGACGAGATCCCGAAAAAAGTGATCAGGAACAGATGCGATAGATTTTCATGAGGTCATAGAAAGACGATTGATGAGATATAACTATGAGTGTAAGGAAAAAGAGAGAGAAGTAAAAAATTTTTTATTCAGGATGTCATCATTTTCCTATTTTTCTTGACACCGACGCTTTAGAGAGATGTCGAATCATAGTTACATCCCGTTTTGGTAATGATTCAAGTATTTCTATGCATTTTCATGGCGGAAGGAGTCCATTTGGTAATAGATTTTTTTTGATCTTTTCTTGTATTTCTTCTTTGATAGAATCCCAGTAAAAACCTGATGGTGGCATACCCTGTGCTGTAAGATATATGAGAATTTCCTCTACCATAAGACTCATCGATGCATTTTCAGTTTTACAATATTTTTGAAGTATTTTGTGTATTTCCCCATCAAATTTTTCAGGACCTATCTGGTCACGAACATACATCCTATACTGATTGAGCTTTGAATGAAAAAAAGGTTCGAGTATTCCAGATCTTTGGGTCACAACTTTTCAGCTACGATCGATTTTTCCTTTTATTTCAGTCTTCTCTATCAGTATAAGGTTGTGATTAGGTGGAAGTTGTTCTTCTATGAAATCTGCTACCAGGTCATTCTTATCGGGATTATTCGCGTCCTTTTTGTAGAGAATGAGTGATTTTACTTCACCAGGTGGGGAACGATAGTCAATGACGAGAAATGCTTCGATATCGACATTACTAAAGAGTCGATACAGCTCTTCTGATTGCAAGCGCATGACCCTGGTGTAAGATTGGCGCATGCCATCAGTGATATAGAGTCCTCATGGAGCCAAAAGATTCGTAGCCTCATCGAGTCATATATAAAATTCTAGATCATCCTGATGTGATGAGGATCGTTTCGAGATGATCAGATCAAAAAATACATTTTTATATATTCGTGAAATATCTCTAAAATCTCCCCATGTGAAGTCAAAAGGGAAGCAACCATGCAAAAGAAAGCGTGAAACATTGATGGTTTGAGTACGAGAGTCTATGAGTGTTCGAAAAAATGGCTCAAGCTGGAATGACTTGATTTTTCGTATTTCTACTTCGACAGATCCCAAGAAATGAGTATCTCATTGTCACTCAAATTCTCCATGTGAATCAATAGGCGTGAGCTTTCATCATGCCTGAACTTTTTCCATTTCACTTTCGATAAGCTCCATAATTCACATAACTTCTTGTGAACTGAGCTTCATTTCGTCAGGTTTGATCTCGATACTTCCATACTGGTTAGCGTAATCTCGACGATATTTTTTCCGGAGTATATCGACTATATGATATGCGATATATTCTCGTAAATGAGTCATTGAACTCATCTGAGGAAGGAGTATTCCGAGCATACGAGAAAATATCGAAACCATATCCACATAGAGATTATCTCCGATTCACTCAGTATTCCAGCTTGCGACTTTTTGGGTGGTGATGTTTTTGAGAGGTGCGATATTATTCCCCGCTCATTTTAGGAGCATTTTCTTCTCACGTCCATCGTCAAAATAGTTTTTCTGGAGGTTTTCTATTCCTTCTTTTCTGAACCCGAGAGATTCAGAGAGTTTTCCACTTCATACTGACCAGTCAGGCGCGAGATTCGCTGTGAGATATCAGGCATCATTGAGCTGTTGGGTGCACGTCTGTATCAGTCTTAGATTCTCTGGGGAACTGAGCCACTGATGGTAGTCAAAAGAATCATGAATGTTCGCATCTTTGAGGGCTTCATAGAGATCACGAAATCCCTCATAACGCATGAGGTCCTTGGGTCCGAGCACTTCGCCTCTACTTCTTTTTTTCCCGTTACTTACTTTGAGTTTCGAAGGCTTTGTCGAGAACGGTATCATATTTCACCCAGCACTTTTATCCACTCGAGTATCTTTGAGATCGTCGATAAAATGAACATCTCAGCTCACATATATTATTTCTTTTGTAGCTCATGGGAGGACTCATTGGTATCAAGAGAAACCGATAGTTGTGTGGAGAAAGGCACGATGAGAAGTACCTAAAATATCGATATCAAAGCCATTTTCCATTTTTTGTAGCGTACTTGAGCCAGACGGACTAATAAGAATTCCCGGAGCAAAGAGTGAAATTCACTTATTACCGTGACTGAGTCACTGTGCGCCAGTTATCGACATATGACCTATTGCTGAGGAAATTCCTGCGTACTGGATATGATGATCCTTATAGGTACTATTGATTTCTTTGATAAGAGCATTTACTTCCTCGATACTTTTGATTCACCGCGACTTTAAGGCTCCAGGATCGATAAATGTTATAACATGACGAAACTTTACTTCTGCAGGATTTTGCACGCCTCATATTTGGAAACTTCGTATGAGCGGGTTTGAAAAAAGAGACACGAGTGTATCTTCCGTCATGCCCTGTAGCGTCTCTGGTCTATGTTCAGGAAATTCGAGAAGGAGTGCCATCATAGCTAGGGCGATGCCCTCAGGTATAATGATTCCTATATATGGAACTCACAGCTCTCTGTCGCCTGATTCGCTCGAACGGTTCGAGGAACGCAAAAGACTACCTTTACCGCTATGGGATGTGTTACGAGAGAAATGAGTTGTCACTTGATATCCTTTTTAGGATCAAGAGTATTTCTAAATTTTGATAATCTCTCTTCGAGCACTTTTCTGATGCCTCCTTGTCTCTCCGAGATTTGCTTCAGGCGATGAATCATCGATCATGACATTCCAGGGAGTTTTATAACTGGAGTTTTCAAATTCTCGGATGCAGGTAGTGTGTGCATAAATAGTTCGCATGAAGCATCAAACAGACTAAGTGTATAATACACATAATTTATATTTGTCAACTAAATTCCTCAAGTTCACATTTTTTACTCTCGTATTTTCCCTTCAAAACTACCTTGACAGAGGGTTTCTTCATTTTATATAAAAAAGATTTGCATTTACCTTCCTTTCTTATATACTCTTCGAGCTATTTTTGTTACAAAAGTGCGTTAGTCCGCAAACCTATGCCAAAAGACGATAAAATCGAAGTCGAAGGAAAGGTGCTAAAATCCCTTCCAGGTGCTATATTTGAGGTACAACTCCCAGAAGAGTTTGCAAATATGGTAATTCGTGCTTACGTCAGTGGAAAGATGCAAAAACACCTCATTCGCCTCATTCCATGAGATACCGTGATGGTGGAGCTCACCCCATATGATCTCACCCGAGGTCGTATCACCTTCCGCAAGCCAAATGCCAATGCGCGACCTCCGCAGTACCAAAAACAGCAGTAGAACATGCCGGATACAATCTAAATCCAAGGAATGAGAAAAATATAGTATCATCCCTTATTCTCTGTAATTTACTCCCTTATTTTTCCTTCAAATGAAAGTCCGACCATCAGTCAAAAAAATCTGTGATAAGTGTGTGGTTATTAGGCGAAAAGGTGTTGTTCGAGTTATCTGCGCATCTGAACCAAAACACAAACAACGACAAGGGTAGTAGTCAGATAGTCGGATAGTTAGATAGCTTACAGTATCTACCATCCCGCTATTAAATCTTCTGCAACATTCCGCTCCAACTAACTTACTATCCAACTAACTTACTACCTATGGCTCGTATTGCTTGAGTAAATCTCCCAGATGGGAAACATGCTGAAATCTCACTTATGTATATATATGGGGTTGGACGCTCTCTTGGTCAAAAGATTCTTACCAAGGTAGGAATCCAGTGGAATAAAAAAATGTGAGAACTCACAGAAGCTGAGCTCGATAAAATTCGTGAAGAACTCAAAGGGTATATTATCGAAGGTGATCTTCGCCGAGAAGTCTCAGGAAATATCAAGCGCCTTACAGAAATCGGAAGCTACCGAGGATCTCGTCACAAGAAAAAACTTCCCGTCCGTGGTCAACGCACCAAGACTAACGCCCGTACACGTAAAGGAAAGGCTGTTACGGTCATGAATAAGAAAAAATAACCAAAATCAACTGAGTTTTACAAAAATAAATACTTCTCTCCTCAGGAATTCTTCCTAAATGTAAGAATTCAAAAAGCTCCACAACCCCTCTCGTTCCAGCTATCCATCTATCTGACCATCTGACTATCCAACTAACTTACTATCTATGGCTACCGCAACTCTCCGTCGCTCAAAAAAAACCAGAAAAAACTTCCCTGAAGTTACCGTGTTTATCACAGCAACACTCAATAACACTCATGTGGTAGTCTCAAATCCTGAAGGTCAAGTTCTTACTTGGGCATCAGGTGGAAGTGCTGGATTCAAATGAGCTCGTGAAGCCACTCCATACGCGGCTCAGCTCGTGAGTGAACAAGCCCTTACAAAAGCAAAAACACTTCATAATGTCGAGCGTGCAAGCGTCTACGTAAAATGAATTGGTTCAGGTCGAGAACAGGCAGTTCGTGGAATCATCAATTCTGGAGTTGATCTCGTTGGTATCTATGATGTAACTCCCGTTCCACACAATGGATGCAGACGATCAAAAGCTCGTAAACTTTAATTTTGTAGCCAGCCCTATTTTTAACTCTCTTTTTATGCGTTATACAGGTCCAAAACTCAAACTCTGTCGTCGGGAAGGTTATAACCTTTTCGGTACTGAAAAATACAATCTCGAAGATTCAAACAGAAAACCGAAGAGAGCAGGAAAGCTTTCAGAATTTGGAATTCAGCTTCGAAAAAAACAAGCTGCAAAACGCCAATATGCTGTTTCTGAAAAGCAATTTTCTCGCTACTACAAAAAGGCAGTTCGAACTGACAAAATTACTGGTGACGAAATGCTTCGAATGCTCGAGATGAGATTTGATACCGTGGTTCTTCGCGCAAACTTTGCTCGTACTATCATGCAAGCTCGTCAGTGTGTCGGACATGCTCACTTCCTCGTTAATGGAAAAAAAGTAAATATTCCTTCATACGAAGTAAGTATCGGAGATGTCATTACTATCAAGGAACGCCTCAAAGAATCCACACTTTATAAGACACTCGTAGAAGAATTCCAAGAATTTGCAAAGAAAAACTCTGAAGCCAATGTTACCAGTGTTAGATGGCTCGCTGTAGACCCGAAGAAGCTCTCTATTACTATCACCGCTCATCCTGAAAATGCTGATTTCGATAAAATGATCGATGTTCAACGTATCGTTGAATTTTACTCAAAATAATCTCTCATTTCCACAAGTCTCAAGGGAATTGTCCCAACCTCCCCCTTTAACTTCTACTTTCTATGCACACAATTCATTCTATCATCGGTGTCCCTAAAATTTCTCGTACGGTCCTTTCGACGAACGAAGAAGTATTTCTTATCGGCCCACTCCCAAATGGATATGGTGTTACTCTCGGAAACTCTCTCAGAAGAGTGATGCTTTCTTCTATTCCTGGTACTCGCGTTACTGGACTCAAAATCGCTGGAGTGAATCATGAATATGCAACCCTTCCAGGTGTTCACGATAGCGTTCTCGATATCCTTTTAAATCTCAAAAATCTTATTATCGAAAAGAAAGCCGTCGGAATTGAATGGCTCACTATCTCTAAGAAAAAAGGCGGAATAGTTACCGGAGCAGATGTCCAAGAAACTGCTGGAATTACTATTCATAATCCTGATTTTGTCATTACCTCTCTTGATAATGGATTTGATTTTAGTGCTCAGATCCGAATCGAGAAAAATGTGGGATATGTCGGAATTGAAGAGCTCAAAAGACGTGAAGATGATACCAATGTTCTTCTTGTCGATGCAAACTTTTCTCCAGTACTTTCCGTCAAATATGAAGTAGAAAATACTCGTTATGGTGAAATCACGAATCTTGATTCACTCTCTGTGGTGGTCAAAACTAATGGCGTTATGTCTCCATCAGATGTCGTCAAATTTTCTGGGAAAATGCTCGAGTCTTATTTCGCACTCTTTAATGAAGATGCTCTTCAGGTTGGAGGTGAATTTATCGCTGACATCCGCCAGGTTCTCGAACGTGAAAAACAGGAAGTAAAAAGTGAACTCGAAAAAGAAACATATACTCCGATCGAAATTATGGGACTCTCTCCTCGAACACTCAATGCCCTCGTAAATGGTGATATTCTCTCTATCGAACAACTTACTAAGTGTACAGAAGCAAAACTTTCTTCCATCAAATGATTTGGAAAAAAAGCAATGACAGAAGTACGAGATGCACTCAGATCTCGCGGATGCAAACTCCTCTGAGATGATTAATCCTTCACTTCAAAAAGCCTAATAATTAAAATTTACCATTATGCGTCACCGAGTCAAAAAACATCAGCACCTCTCAGGAAAAGATAATGCTCATAGAAAGAGCGTCATCCGAAATCTCGTATCAGCACTTTTTGAACACAAATCAATTGTTACTACTGAAAAGAGAGCTCTTGCGACACTTCCTACGGTTCATCGTCTGATCGAACTCTGTAAAAGTACGCATACTGAGTACAATAAGATTCGTCTTATGAAACCCGAAGTCTTTACAGAGAAAGCTTCACGAGAAGCCTTAGAAGTTTCAAAGAATTACAAAGATATTTCTGGATGATATACTCGTATTACTCCCCTTAAGTATCGTGATGGAGACTCCGCTCTTCTGGTAAAACTCGAACTCATCTAATCGTCCTACACTTTAAAAACTCCCTTATGAAAACTCTCGTTGCAAAACAACTTCCCGGAAATGAACGCAAATGGTACACCATTGATGCAGAAGGCAAAAACCTTGGGCGTCTTTCTACTAGTATTGCTCGTCTCCTTTCTGGACGTGATGCTGTCGATTTTACTCCGCATATCGATAATGGTGCCTACGTGATCGTCACGAACGTTCGTGGTATTAGTGTCACTGGTGCCAAGGAATCTGCGAAAATGTACTATTCACATTCACAGTACCTCTGAGGTCTTAAGGAGAGAAACCTTTCGAATATGAGAAAGAAAAACCCATCTCATATCCTCAGACATGCGATAGAAGGGATGCTTCCAAAAAATAAGCTCAGACCGAACATGGTAGAGCGACTCAAGCTCGTAGATGGACCAACACATATCTATGAAGCACAAAAACCAGAAACTATTACCTTCGCATAATTCTCTTTAATTTCCAACTCTATGTCAGCTACAAAATACTCATACGCCATTGGTCGCCGAAAAACTGCCGTTGCAGAAGTTCGACTCTTTAGTGGAAAAGGAGAATCAAAAGTGAATGCTCAACCGATTGAAACCTATATCACTCGTGCAGACCTCTTTCATGTCATCTATTCCCCACTCAAAACTGCCGGAGTATTTGATAGCTTTCATTTTACAGCCGAGGTTTCTGGTTCAGGACCACGAGGACAAGCAGAAGCTATCCGACATGGAGTTGCCAGAGCACTGACTCTCGCAGATGCAAATCTCCGCCAAGCACTCAAAGGTGCAGGATTTCTCACACGAGATGCACGTAAGGTAGAACGTAAAAAGCCAGGTCTTCATAAGGCACGTAAAGCCGGTTCATGGTCAAAACGTTAAAATGTTTCATATCGATTTCCTTCTTATTTTAAAATCTCTCTCCCATGCCTACAATTAGCCAACTCGTTCGTTCAAAAAGAAAAGACAAGGTTCGTAAGAGTAAATCTCCTGCCCTTCAATTTAATAAAAACTCTTTGAAGAAGGAAATATCTCCACTTTCTGCTCCACAAAGACGTTGAGTATGTCTCAAGGTGTATACGACGACTCCAAAAAAACCAAACTCAGCTCTCCGAAAGGTAGCAAAAGTTCGTCTGACGAATGGATATGAAGTCATCGGATATATCGGAGGAGAAGGACACAATCTTCAGGAACACTCTGTTGTGATGATTCGTGGAGGACGTGCCAAGGACCTTCCAGGTGTTCGTTATCATATCGTTCGTGGACTTCTTGACTGCCAAGGTGTAGATAAACGAGGACAATCCCGATCTCTCTATGGAGCAAAAAAGCCAAAAGCAAAGAAATAGACGAATAATTTTTTTTTAAATCACCAATCTTACACTATTAATCTCTCAATTATGAGTACAAAAGGAAGCGTATCATTCTCCACAAAAAACGAACGACTCGACAAGTTCGTGAACTACGTGATGAAGAATGGTAAAAAAACTCTCGCATACAAGATATTAAACCAAACCTTTGATATTCTTCGTGAAAAAGGCTATACCAATCCTGAGGAAATTTTCGACAAGGCCGTAGATAATACTATGCCAAAAATCGAATGTCGTCCAAAGCGTGTTGGTGGAGCTATCTATCAAGTACCAATGGAAGTCCCACCAGGACGATCATTTGCGCTTGCATCTCGCTGGATTCTCGGAGCGGCTCGCGGAAAGAGTGGAAATGATTTTTCTCACTTTCTCGCTCAAGAATTTATCGATGCAGCGACAGAGACCGGAGTAGCCGTCAAGAAAAAACTCGATGTCTACAAGATGGCAGAAGCCAACCGAGCCTTCGCACGATACGCAAACAACAAGTAAATCTCTCCGTCATTCCCGCGTAGGCGGGAATCTACCTCTTCCATTAAAATCTAACAATTTCAGGATATGGCTCATAAAAAAGCGATGTGATCGACCTCGAATGGTCGTGATTCCCAGGCAAAAAGACTCGGTGTAAAAATCTATGGCTGACAGCCGGCAAGCTCAGGTAATATCATTCTCCGACAAAAAGGGAATACTTTTTGGGCGGGAACTGGTGTTTCTGAAGGGAAAGATTTTACCCTCTTTGCAGTTCGAGATGGTGTCGTACAGTTTGCTGAGAAACGTCGTGTTCGTTTTGATGGACGTATTTATCGCGATACCTACGTTTCTGTGGTGTAGGAGAAAGCTAGAAAAACTACGAATTTCTTTGCACCCCAGAGTGGTCTCTCTTCTTGCTTCGCAAGAATTCACCTTCTCATCAAAAATTTTCCTTCAGTCATTTACCATAATAAGTAAATTCCTTCGAAAAATTTTTTCTTCCTTGAACTTCTTGTTTTCTTATCTTTCTAAAATATTTCAGCTCATTTAATCCTCTCTTTATGACTCTCTCTCCTCAACAACAACTCTCAAAAGTTCGTGGACGTAAACGCTACTCTGCGTGGCTCAAGATCAATGCAAAACGTCTCCAAAATAGTGTCTCTCTTCAGTATGATGCAGAAGGAAATGCTCTTGGACTTTCTCACTTTGCTTCTCCAATTACTGGGCAATATAAGGGTCGTCAAGTTTTACGCGTCAAGTCAGGACGAGGAAAGGCTCCAACCAAGATTCGTGCATAATTCCTGTTATCCCGCAGAGCGGGATCTTGCTCATCTATTCTGTCATCCCGCTCAGCGGGATCTTGCTCCTAGCACTTTAATAATCTTATTCCCTATGATATCCCGTCGAAAAACACGCGAGTATCTCTTGCAACTGCTTTATGCTCGTGCATCATATACTTCTTCTTTCGATAGGGATTTTTTTGACTCTGCTTTTTTTGAGGATACTGATCGGAGTATCTATGATCTCGCATTTGTCACGAAGGTTGAAGATGCTATTCTTCTCCATGAAAGAGAACTTCTTGATATCATCGCGGTGCTGGCTCCAAAGTTTGACCTCGCGACCATGCCGTCACTTCATATCCTCATCCTCATGATCGCGCTTTCTGAGATGTTTGGGTATGCATGAGAAGAAATCCCAGTATCCGTGAGTACGAATGAGGCTATCGAGCTTGCAAAGCGGTTTTCAGATACTGATGGTAAAAAGTTCGTAAACGGCGCGCTTTCGACATTTCTCAAAGATCGAGAAAAAACTATTCTCGCGAAGAAGGAGGGAATGTATAAGATATTTGGGGGATTATAGGGGATTTTTTTGGAGAAAATGAGAGTTTGACTAAGATAGGATTATGTTACATCCAAAGTTTCCATACACAGAAGAGTGAATAAAACTCATGGCAGAATACCTTCAAAAAAAGATTCTCAAGGAGGCTCCTCTGAAGTATGCCTATAATGATACTTTCATGCCAGTGATTTTTCTCGCAGGTGCTCCTTGAGCCTGAAAAACTGAATGGATTGAATCTTTTCCGGATTTCGAGAACTATGTGATCTTAGATACCGATCTCTATCGATCACTTTTCGACTGATACACAGGGTCAAATGCCGCAGAGTTTCACCAGTATGCAAGTCGTGTCATGGATCGGATGTATAGCTTCTGCATCAAACAAGGATATAACATGATCGTCGATGGTACATTTTCAAATTCACAAAAAGCTCAAGAAAATATTGCTCAATGTGAGAAAAGATGAATTGCCTTCTCGGTCGTTCTTGTCATGCAAGATCCGATTATCTCTTATCTCTACACGAAAAAACGAGAACACGAAAACAAGAGAAATGTCCCAACAGAAGCATTTATAGACAAGTTTTATCGGTCGATAGAGGTGGTAAGAGGGATCATGATCAGTTATCCAAAAGCACTTATTTTTGTAACAAAAAAACTTAAAGCAAATCCAAAATTCTCCGATGTTCAAGTGGAAAGTATTGAACAGTTTGACAAATTGACAATATATGAATACAATAGTGAGGTATTAAGTTCAGTAATTAAACAATAAGTGTAAAGAAAATCCTTGAGTTACCTCTTTTCTAATATGACTCCTACAAAAGAACAAATAGAACATATGAAAAAATCTGTCCATATCGCTACTCGAGGATCCTACGAGAAGCAGATGGCAGTCCTCGAAAAATATCCAGAAGAACTCGCACTTGCGAGAAAATTGGCGAAGTTTTAGCATGAAAAAAGTATGAATTTCCTCCATGAAAATGGGGGATTTTTTTGGTTTGGAAAACGAAAATCTTTGAGTAGAATAAGGGAAATAATTTTTTTGCCCATGTCCCTCTACGAAAGACTTCAAAAAGCCACCAGTGAAGAAGACGTCAAAGATATCTATATCAAGGCGCTCAATCTCCAAAAAACTCAAAAATGACGAGTAGATATCCAGACAGATGAAGTGTGGTTCGAGGCAAAAGACGGATACAAGACTTCTACCTATGAGATGTTTACTCAACTACTGCACTATGTCCAAGAATGACTCAATGCAGGACTGGAAGTGCCTCCATTTCTCTGTGTGATCGATACACGGAAAGCTGCCATCATGAAGACAGTTGATGTTATCCACTTCTTGGAAAAAAAGACTATCAAATGGGGAAAGTCAGCAAGTGGCTATACTCAGGAAGCGCTCGATACGGTCTCCGCATATATCGGGAC
>JANOWM010000056.1:0-28146 GCA_031417875.1 Candidatus Altimarinota bacterium | reverse complement strand
TTTATAAAAATGGCGTCGTTTTGGTCAATTCCTCCGGTTGTTGTATGAACGATAAATACCGGATCATATCACTCGGATACAAGATAATCATATATTTCTGGAATGACTGTTTTCTTTTGTTCGAGGAATCATCATCGGATAGAGATGCCGACTCGTTTTTTCGCGAGTTCTATTTTTGGAACGTCAGGCGGATTATAGAGATAAACAATATCTTCTACTTCTATAGATGGAATTTCGAGTGCATCAAGGAGTCATTTGCTACGAGTATCACGAACGAGAATAAAATCCCCATACGTAAAAAGTTTTTTAAGGATCATTTTATTTTGTATTCTTTCGATTTCGAGCCCAATTCCCCAAAATAAGAGAGTCGTTCCACTGATACGAGCGATTTTGATACGAAATCCCCATTCAGCGATAAGTTTTTTAAAGTTTACTCCTGGTTCATTGTCAAAAAAAAGACCTCATCCTCCGATGACAAGTATTTCAGCATGAGCGATAATCCATATATTCCGAAACAAGTAAATGATATTCGCGAAAGGATTTCACCAAAAGTTGGTAGGAAAGTAATGTACAAAACGTACGGAGTTATCCTTGAGAATGACACTCTTCTTATCATAAGTAAAAGCCGTAATTTCCACGTTTCCATAGTGTTTTTGTAAAAAACGTACCTCCTCCTGTAAAATAAGCTCATCTCAGAGATTAAATGCTCATGAAGCGGTCATGATGAGAATTTTTTTCTTTTTTACTTTCGCAGTCATACTGAGCGTGATAATAACAAGAGGTATCATATGAATTGTGGTGCAAATTGCAAGTAAGTACTCAGACTATCCAAGGAGTAAAAATATTAGAAACATAAAATGTTTTTGTGCAATAGAAAGTTATTGCAAAAAGAAAAGATAAGTGGTCTAATAAAAGAGATATTTATTACTTTCTTTTTATGAAACACGTATCATTTCGTTCTCGAGCCTTGTCATTCATGACACTCGTTACTCTCGTTTCACAGATAGCTTCACCATTTTTGCCCACGACCTATGCGCTCAATAACTCATATTATATAGACGCAACGGATGGAAGTGATCTTGCTGATGGACTTTCGCCAGCAACTGCTTGGCAGACACTTTCTATGGCATCCTTTGGATCCGGAGGATACTCAGAAGGAGATCAGATTCTCCTGGAGTGTGGAGAGTCGTGGAATGAGACACTGGCTCTTTCGTACTCAGGTGCAGAGTGAAATCCTATAGTCTATAGTTCATATGGAACATGTAATGGATCAAATGATCCAGTGATTGTAGGAACGGGAGGAAATACGATCTCCGAAAATGGAGAGATTTCATATGTTGAACTCCATAACATCGTTTCTTCTGGAGGTCTTGTGAGTTTTACGGGTATAAGCATGAGCACACAGACAGGAATAGTTCTCGAAAACATCACTATGATGAATCCTGGATCAACTTGTATGACTCAAAACGGGGATAAAAATATTACCATATCATGATCGACATTTGATTCTTGTGATAACGGTCTTACACTCTGGTATTCCGGAGCAATCATGGTAAAAAATAGTATTTTCCAAGATAATGGATATGCAATATTTGCAGGTGCTGCCAATATTCTTGGCTCATCACTTTTGGTAGAAGGGAATACATTCAACGATATTGCGGAGAGTGCTATTACTTTTACGACTAATACCACTATTGATCAAAACACATTTACAAATATCTGTACAGTTGGAACTGATTGTGCTGCCATTACGAATACTCTTGGTTCAGCTGATGGAAGTAATATTACGAATAATGTGATTATGAATGTCGGAACAGGAATTCTCTCTACGGGGTCTCATGATGGTATCCGCCTGACTTCTCCAGCTTTTGCGACAAATATTTCTGGAAATACGATTTCAAATGCTATGAGATCAATCGTTCTCACAGATGTTTATGGCACGACAGTAACAAATAATACACTGTTTCATCCACGTACAGAAGCGCTTCTTATTACTGAAACTATTATTAATGCGACACAAACTAATACTATCTCAAACAATACAATTACTGCGTATAATCCTGATTACTCAATGATTAAGATCGATGATCAAGTAGATGCATCGTGATCTCTTGCGACCCTTTCAAATAATAAGTATATAAACGTCTACAAGCCAAAACTTCCACTCGTTCTCTCTCTTCATAACGGAGGTCTTTCATCTTCTTATACAAAAGCTGACATCTCCACTTTTGATCTTGGAGCTTCTACGTTTGGATTCTTTGGATACAAGGTCTATACGAGTACTGGATCTGCAGGGGCAAATCTCCTCTCAAATGGAACATTTACGAGTGATGTGATCGGATGGACTGGGAGTGGTAATTCGCTCGTTCATGATAATACCGGCGGAACACTTCATGCATCCCAATGAGGAGCTCAAATGGGAACAATAACAAGTGATAACTTTTCAATGACGGCAGGAGCTACCTATGAAATATCAGGAACTCTGAAAAATCTCAGTGGAACCGGAGGCAAGCATGTTGCCATGACGATCCGACAAGATATCCTCAATGTGCTCTATGCTGACCGTGTTGTCGATGCTATTGCGACCGGTTCAGGAATGAACTTTTCAGCTTATGTCACAGCAAATACGACGGCAGCAGATGCTCAGCTCGTCTTCTTTACGACTTCCGCTTTCTCAGATATCGAGCTCGATAATCTCGTAGTGCGACAAGTTACAGGACTCACACGTAATCCTCGTACGAATGAAGTTCGTCTGATGGTAAATACTGGTTCTACATCTGGAAATTTCTCATGTCCAGGAGGTGGAGGGTGTTCTCTCCAGTACCGTGATATCACAGATACTGCTGTCGCTTTTCCAGTAAATATCGTGGCGCATAGTTCACAAATTATTCTCTGGAGAGATCCAAATTCAAACTTTACACCAACGAATATTCTCCATAAACCAAATGGAACATTTGTTCCATCAGCTGGAAGTATCGCGAATAACGAAAGTGTAGATCTCTCATGGACATCAAATAATGCTACGAATGTTCTCATGTCTGGATCGACAAATACCGGGGGATTTACCTATATTCTCGGATCATCAGGAGCAGTAACTATTTTCCCTCCAAATGATGGAACTAATACGTATACCCTCTCTCTCGAAAATGATATCGGATTTACTACCTATACGGCTGATGTGGTAACGAGTAATACTCCACCCGTTACTGTTCCTTCATTTGCGACAGGGAGCGAAGATGCACTTTCTATCACCGGAGCTGTTACCGCGACCGATATTAACTCAGGATGATCACTTTCATATTCACTTTTTGATCCTCCAGCTCCTTCATTTGGAACGCTTACAGCTTTTAATGGTGACGGAACGTATGATTTCCAGCCAACAGCAAATTTTTGTGGAGATGGAACCTTTACCTTTCGTGCATTCGATGGTTTTGGAATGTGATCAGATGGTGTGACTCCAGGTGTCGCCACAGTAACCGTGATTTGTACTAACGATGCACCAACGGCTATTGACGATAGTGTCACCGCTACCTGAGGTGCCGTAAATCTCTTCGATGTCCTCGCGAATGAAACGGATATTGACTCACCATATGAAGTACAGACGTTTTCTCTGACTGGATTTACGAATCCGGTTCATGGAACGCTCTCAATTTCTGGAACGATGCTTGAGTTTATCGCCGATCCATTTTATATTGGTTCCGATTCATTTCTTTATACGATGGTAGATCAAAGTGGAGGACTCTCAAATACAGGAACAGTTACTATCAATATTATTCCAGGATCAAATGTTCCTCCTATTTCATCATGAGATAGTCATACAGTAACGGAAGATACTCCATATACGGCTACTATGTCCGGTTATGACTTCAATCCTGGTGATGTACTCACATTTACGACATCACTTCTCCCTTCCGAGTGAACCATTACTATCAGTGGGGCAGACTTTACCTATACACCAAATCCTCACTATAATGGATCTGATACTTTCGATTTCGTAATTAGCGACGGAGCACTTACTTCTTCTTCCGCGACGATTTCTCTCACAATAACAGGAACTATGGATGCTCCTATGTTAGGAGATGATACCGTAAATGTTCAAATGGCCACTCCAACTATTTTGGATGTCATGAATAATGACAATGATCCAGATAGTCCGTATACGCCACAAACTCTCACTATTACCGGTCTTACAAGTCCATCGAATGGAACAGCCGTGATTGTCGGTACAGGAGTACAATATACTTCAAGTGCCTCCTATCTTGGTCCGGATTCGTTTAGTTATATGCTCATAGATCAAGATGCAAACCTTTCTAGTACAGCAACTGTTAACATCACGGTTTCAAGCTCAAATACTCCACCTCTCGCATACTCAGGAAATCTCACAACAAATGAAGATGCTCCCTTTGTAGGAACACTCTCAGGATATGACGCAGATGGTACACCACTCACATTCCTTATGAACACAAATGGATCGAACGGAACCGTTTCGATTGGATCTACTGGGGGATATGTCTATACTCCAAATCTTAACTATTCATGAACTGACAGCTTTAGTTACCGAGTATCTGATGGAGTCTTTACATCTGCTTCAGAAGTCATGAGTGTTACGATCACTTCAGTAAATGATGCGCCAGTAACGAACAATGATACTGCGACAGGAACAGAAGACACAGGTCTACTTATTTCGAATATGCTTGCCAATGATACTGATGTTGATGGAGGAGATATACTCTCTCTCCAATTCATCCTGACACAAGGAACAAAATGAATGGCCTCGATTTCATGAGCTACCGAAGTGATCTATTCACCAATCGCAAATCAGTGTGGTATGGATAGTTTTACTTATCAAATTACTGACCAAAGTGGTGCCCTCTCAGGAACAGGAAATGTTACAGTGAATCTCATATGTACGAATGATGCCCCAACGCTTTCATGAGCTTCTTATGGTCTCATCGGAAATATCGCGACCAATAGTGGCCGATTCGTGACAGGAACACTCCTCGGATCAGATATAGATCTCGATGTTCTTAGTTATATTCTCTCCACGAATGTTACAAATGGAGTACTGGCATTCAATACTGGATGAACCTTTACCTATACTCCAAATCTCGGGTTCTCAGGATCAGATAATTTTACATTTCAGGTTTCGGATGGAACTGTAACGGTAGGAACCGGAACTATTGCCATCACCGTCACTCCAAATACCTTCAATACCCCTCCAGTTGCCACCGATGATAGCGCCACCGGATCAGAAGATGTAGTGCTCATAGTGACTCCACTGACAAATGATACCGATATTGATGTATGAGATGTTCTCACACTCGTATCGATTACTCAGCCACTCTCTGGATGAACGGCTCTCATCGCAGGAAATAATATCCAAATAACACCAACAGCTAATTACTGTGGATCAAATACTCTTACTTATCGAGCACGTGATAGTGTCAGTAATCTCTCAAATACTGGAACCGTATCATTTACATTTACTTGTGTGAATGATGCTCCAACTGTAGGAAATGCGAGTTATTTGATGACGGGAAATGTTCTCTCAGGTACTCTTATGGTGCTTATGGGAACACTCAGTGGATCAGATATTGAGGGAGCAGTTCTCACATTTACCGGGACAACTGCATCGACGGGAGCTCTTACTATTACTTCAACCGGAGGATTTAGCTACACTCCGCCTAACTCATTTGTCGGTTCTGCCACATTTACCTACCAAGCGGATGATGGAAGTGGAGGAATCTCTTCAGCCTGAACAATATCAGTTTGTGTTGTTTCTCCGAATGCTCTTGCAGCTCTTCCCGGGTGTGCTCCAGTGGTCATAGCACCAGTAATAACCTGAAATGGATGAGGTGGGGGTGGATGAGGTAGTTCAAATGGAACGGCTCTATCATCTTCAGATTCTGTCGGTTCATCAGCATGAGTATCATCAGCACTCCTCTCCCAGCTTCTTCTCGGTCGTATATTTAATACAGAAACTTCTACTGGCAATATCAGGAATAACCCTCCATCTTCACTGGCGATGACTTTCCAAAATGAGACCGTAATGGAAATTCCAGAACTTCTCGATAATATATCATCAGTACTCGAGTACTCAAGAGAATTTGAAGAATCTAGTGGTGATAATGTCGCAGATATCAGATTCTCAGGTCGAGATATACTGACAGCGGTGAGTATTAATGAGACACTGACAGAAAGTGATAAAGCTGATACCCTCCGTGCTTCAGCCAAGAGACTGCAAGAATATCTCTCACCAAAGCCGTTTGCTCGTGAGTATAAGGCGCTCCAATATGTGATTCGTATTCTCTCGACACGTGAAGCGTTTATACGAGATACTATTGATTCTGTAGATACGTTCTTTGATTCTCTCTAGGGTTTAGATCATAAAAAAATATCTTCCAAGAAATTTGGAAGATATTTTTATTGAGAGATTACCTTTTAGAGCGTAGTTTCTTCTTTTGGGTCTACGACCTTTCCTTCTATATTTGTGAGGGAAATACGGTACCCGAGAAGATCTCATGCGATATTTATATTCGTTCCTCCACGTCCGAGAACTTTTGCTTTTTCTTCATCTTTTACCGTTGCATGGATGATATTATTTTCCTCATCGATCGTGATTTCCTCGACGACTCATGGAACAAGTGCACGGCGAACCATTTCTTCTTGATTGGTGGTATAGTTGAGGATATCGATCTTTTCACCAAAGAGTTCATCGACGATATTTCGTACACGCATTCATTTTGGTCCGATGAGACATCCAGCTGGATCGACATCACTATCGTCAGATGCGACAATGATCTTTGTTTTGACGCCCGGCATACGAGCAATAGAAACAATCTCGACAACTCCCTCTTCGAGCTCTGGAGTATTCATTTCAAAGAGCTTTACAACGAGTTCTTTGTTTTTTCGAGAGAGGATGACACGTGGTCCAGTTACCGGATCAATCTCGACACTTCGTACATAGAGGTGCATACGTTGCCCAGGGATATATTTATCTTTTGGATTTTGTTCGCTTCGTGGAAGGATCACCTGGTGACCATTGTAGTCAAAAACCACACGATTTTTTTCGACGAGTTCGACACGCATACTCACAACAGTATCCTCCTTATCTTTAAAAAGATGGTAGAGTTTTTCTTTTTCTGTTTCTCCGATTTTCTGGACGATGACTTGTTTCGCTGCTTGGGAAGCAATACGACCAAATCCTTCACTACCGAGTACTTCATCTGATACATCGATTTCGACGCTATCACCGAGTGCAAATCCGGAGTCTGCACCACCGATTTCTTCGTAGGAAATTTCGATAGTCGGATCAACAACTTCTTCCACGATGGTTTTTTCGATAGAAATTTCACAAGATCCAGTTGCCATATCGAGTTTGACGTTTACATTGGCGTCTTTGCTCGCAAAGTCTTTTTTATATGCCGTTTTGATCGCATGCTCGATGATTTCTACGAGTTTCTCTTTTGCAATCTTTTTTTCAGCGGAAATCTGATTGATCGCAGCTTCGATTTTTTGTAGGTCAAACATAATAGGGTGGATAGTTAGATAGTAGGGATAAAAAAAAGACTCGCCGTGTGGCAGGTCTTTTATCTCTTAGGGTCCATTATAGATATTTTTTAAAAAATGCAAGTTTTTTTCTAGAGCCTCAGAAAACTAGCAACCTTTACAAAAAATGCGTAGACATATCGTCGCATGAATCATCACTCGATAATGGGAATGAAGAGGTATCATCCGATGACTCAGATTACAAGTCCTGCGACAATATCTCCTGGATAATGAACTCCTCCGATCACTCGCATCGAGAGGGTGAGTATCGCGAATATATTCATAACTATCAAAAGTGACGTCTTTCGGAAATATTTCCATATTCCAAAAATAAGCGCACCAGAAAAAAGCGCATGACCAGAAGGGAATGAATTATCGAGAGGATGTGGGATAAGTGGAATGATTCCTCCGACGACAGTCTGCGGACTTGGTCTCCATTGTGGAAGGAAGAAATTTATGATCGCATAAAGTCCGAAAACAAAGATGATCGTAAAAAATATCTGAAGGGCTTTGATTTTATAGGTAGTATCATTTTTAATCTTTCCATAGATCCAGAGCGCGAGAAGAAAGAGCGCTCACCATACCACAATACTTTCACCCAATATCTGTACTAGGTGTGAGTACTCGTGGCCAATAAGTCCACGTGCTTGTATGAGAAGGGATGTATCGAGAGAGAGGAGGTATGTGAACATAGTTCCATACTACTTTTTACGTAAAAAATACAAGCGGAATCGTGAGAATGAATTGACAAATAAAATATTTATAATATTATATTTGTCAATAATTTTTGTACTGCATATGCTCAAAGGTATGAAGCTTTATAAAGAATTGTGAGACGGTGATGCTCGAATGTCACAATTCCCAAAAACAGCAAAACTTCAAAGAATGATTCAAAATAGCGCCACAGCAATTGTTCTATGAATGATCCTCGGGCAATATAATATTGATCAAGTACTCTCGAAAGAAAATAAGAGTCCATCAATCGTAGAGAGTTCTACTCATAAAAGAAGGGCAACAGCAGAAATTATTGGCTTAAAATAAGTATCTCAGTTCCTGTCACCCTGAACTTGTTTCAGGATCTCCATATTTTCAAAACTTTCTCTCTGTACTTTTCATGACTGAAAAGTACCAAAAGGTCCTTCTTTCCATTGGTTCACTTTGGATTCTGTAATCGTCTTGTTTTCTAAAATTGCAAAATTCAGAAACGTTGCAATTTTTTCGAAAACATCGACGACAGAATCAGAAAGTTCACCAAAAAAAGAAGCAAACACTCCAAACTTTCGAACCCCCCTTCACTGTTCATCATCGATTTTTTGGCTCTGGCTTTGTTTTTTATTTTATTTCTTTTTCTTCCTTATGCGAGTTTTCCGTATCTGTCCATGAAGATTTCCGTAAAAATTGCAACGTTTGGTAGTCTTGCAATTTTAGGAAATCAAGTGGCAACAGATACGAGAAAATGAAGCATGGAAGACCCTGAAGACTTTTTGGTACTTTTTTGTCGACGAGGCACCCCTTGAGGGTGAAAAAGTACAGAAGAATGTAAGTAAGATTCCTGCAGGAGTATTATCCCGCCAAGCGGGACAGGAATGACAGAACCACAGAGCATGGATCCTTCGTTTCTCAGGATGACGAAGCGTATGGATGACGGAGCAGGATCCCCGCTCAGCGGGATGATACAGGAACAAAAGAATCCCTCCGATTAATCGGAGGGATTCTTTAAAAGAACATTTTATTTTACGAACTCAACCACTTTCCCAAACACTGCAGGGTGAGAGATGGCAAGATTTGAAAGAACCTTTCTATTGAGTGATACATTTTTCTTGTACATAGCGTGGATAAATGTCGAGTAGGTCATTCCGTGAAGACGTGCAGCGTTATTTACACGGACGTTCCAAAGGCGACGAAAATTTCTTTTCTTTTCCTTGCGACCGATATACGCATTTTGTCATGCCTTCATGACAGCAGTACGAACGCGAGAATAGACGTTTCCGTTCATTCGGCGGTATCCTTTTGCGAGGGCAATGAGGCTTTTATGTCTTTTGTGTGTCATCACACCACGTTTTACACGAGTCATATTTGAGGGGAGGTAAGAGGTAAAAAAGAATAATTATCTTCCGTATGGGAGAGAGATGCGTGCTTCGAGTTGGTTGGCAGCTGCAATCACACGTCCGTATTTGTCTCGACCCTTTGCTTTTGAGCTTTTATCTTTGAGGAGGTGACGCTTTGCTGTTTTGTCGACGATGTATTTTCCAGTTCCAGTGATTTTCACTCGCTTTTTCGCGCTGGAGTGTGTCTTGAGTTTCATAGAGTAAAGGTTAGTAGAGATTTATTTTTTTGGATAGAGAATGATATTGAAATTGTTACCTTGTTTTGAGATCTTCGAGTTAACATCTTTTTTATAGGAGTTTTCTAGAGATGCGATGAATTCGTGTATTTTTCACATAGCGAGATCTTCGTACTGATTTTCTCGTCCACGGAGTTGGAGAATGATTTTCATCGGATTTCCTTCTTTGGCCCATTTTTCTGCCTGGACTCTTCGTACATCGAGATCATGATCACCGATTTTGTACGTGAGCTTCATGGTCTTGAGTTCTGTCTTTTTTTGATGGCTTTTATTACTGGAAAGTTGTTTTTGTTGCTTGAAGACATACTTTCCATAGTCTACAATTTTCGTGAGAACAGTTCCTTCTTGGAGTCAAACTTCTACGAGGTCAAGCTCGAGTTCTTCGGCTTTTTGAAGGGCTTGGTCTCTACTCATTTTTCCGAGAGACTCTCCACTTTCCATTATCACGATGACTTCACGTGCAGTGATGGCATCATTGATACGTTTTTCATTTCTTTTTTGAGGGAATCCTCTTTTTTGCATGACTATTAAGCGGTTATAGATTTCTCGATCTTGGCAAAAGCACTTTTCTTACGAGCAGCATTATTCTTGTGGATGATATTCTTTTTTTCGAGAGTATCAACAGCAGAATACACCTTTGAGAGAGCAACAGAAATAGCTTTTTTATCTTTTTTCTCCGAAGAGACAAGAGATTCGAAGGATTTTACGCTGGCCTTAAAAAGGGCAAGAAACCGACGATTACGAGAACGTTTTTTTTCGCTCACTTTGAGAGCTTTTTTCGCAGACTGAGTAGTAGGCATGAAATAAGAAAATTTCAAAAATAAATGGGTTTATGACCCAAAAAGTAGGGGCATTGTATAAAAAAGATGGAAGTTGTCAAATGAAAATATCATTTTATATGCTTCGACGTCTCATAATGACTGCCCCGATGATGGCAGAAATGATCACAAGGATCGCAGTCATACCAGGTCATGTACGTACTTTTGATGCTTTGGAGAAGTCTGCAGATTCAGTGATAGTATCACAAAGGGCTTTGACACCAAAGTCTTCGAGTACGACAGCACCACTCGCGAGAAATATCGTTGTTTGTGCTTCCTTGGTGTTTTGAAAGAGGGTAGAGTCCCCATTTGGAGCGATTTTATAGACATTGTAGGAAAGAGCTCCAGAAAGCGAATCCCACGTGAGAATGCTTTTATCTGAAAGGGTTTCTATTTTTATATTTCCGACATTTCAAATAGTACAACTGGCGCTAGATCCGATAGTGGTCGAGAGTGTTTCTGAAACCATGGCATCAAAAATGGTTCCATCTTTTCGTACTCCCATGATTTTGAAACTATAGTTTTTTGGAGTGAGGTTATCTATATACCACTCATATCGTCCATCTGCTTTCAGGATTTTTCCAGTATTCCAGGTCATGACTTCGTTTGAAAAGCTTTCAGGATTTTCACCGTAGGCGATTTTAAATTTTTCGAGATCGGCAGGAGGATTTTTCACACCAAAGTTAAAGGTAACTCGTTTCCCGAGAGTTGTGAGTTTTACTTCTTCAAATGATGATGTAGGCTCAATTGTCGTCAGTTTTAGAACATTATCTTTTGCGAGGCTCTGTCCAAGTGGACTCTTTATACGAACGGAAACATCATAGTCAGCAGCTTTTTTAGGAGCTACGGTTTCGAGTGTGTATTTTCCAGAAGTACCTTCTTTCATCGGGAGAAGTGAACCATCCAGGAGTATCTGAACTTCAGAAAGTCAGGCCTCAGCTTCTGCAAGGAATGTGATTTTTGATCCAACATCTATCTTTGTTCCTGGTGAGACAGTAAGATTGTAAAATGCTGGTCCAGCTGCTATTTTTGAAAAAGGAGTATCGAGTGATTTTCCGATGACGATACCAGCTCAGTCAATGAGGCTGGCAGAAAGGATATTTGAATCCTGAGTAATTCCAGAGATACTTTTTGTGAAAACTCCACTTTCATCAGAAAGAACAGCCCCCATATCTTTTCCATTAACGGAAAGAGATACTTTGCTATTTTTTCGAGTCTTTCCGCTCACGATGACTACATCACTTGTGATTTTTGAATTTTTGGCAGGACTCACGATCATCACTTCTTCGAGCGTACTTCCACTGCTTTGTGCTCATGCTTCCACGCTGACGGTAGCTTCTCCAGAAATATCATCGACCACATCAACGATACTAATTTTTTGCTTTCATTGAGTTTTGAAAATCACTCATTTTGAAAATTTCTTTTCTCCATTGTCTTCAGCTCCAAAGGCAATGGATTTTCCAGGCATTGGAACCGTATCTCCAAAATTTTCTGGAACGAAGATGATGGCACCACGATATCCAATAACCACTTTTTTATCTTTATCTACGGCACGTACGGTGACATCTATGGCTTCGTTTACCCGGCTCGTTGCAGGGGCGATGATTTCAAACTGAACGACCGATCATTCAGCATGGATGGCCTGAATCCCTATAAATGGAGAAGTTCACATGATGATCATGGAAGCGAGTGCGAGAAGTTTTCTCATAGAGGAGAGCATTAAAGGGCTAAAATCGTAGAAATCAAAAGCCGTACTATTGTGGCATATTGCGCCCATATTATGAATCTTTGAGATTAATGCAAGTAAATTCACTCCAATTTTCCCCATTTGGAAGGGGTTTTTGACTTGTCAAAATACTTTGGTATGTTGTAAGTCATTTCATAAATCGGCAAATATTTTTTTCATCAAGCTCGGCAAATATATCGTCGATAAGGAGAATGACACTCTTATTATCTTGGGAATCAAGAAAAGCCACTTCTATACACTTAAGTGTCAACAAAAGGAGCTTCATTTCTCCGCGCGAAAGAAAATTTTTTACATCCATATCTTCACTCTCTGTACTGGTGATATGAATTTCAAAATCATCTCTGTGTGGACCTATATGTGTATGTCCAGAAAGGATATCACGTTCTCGTTTCTCTCTGAGGTAATTTTCGAAAAATGCGATACGGTTTTCTCATTCATATTCACAAATCAGGGGAACAAATCGGAAACAATATTTCGGAAGAAGGTGAGAAAATAGTGGGAGAGTGTCACGCACAAAGTCCATATATCGTTCTCGATACAGGAGATACGTATGAGCAGATTTTGCAAAAGATAGATCCCAAAAATCGAGGTCTGAAGCCGGAGTATATCATTCTCTTACACTTTTGAGGAGGGCATTTCTGGATCTGACAATTTTCTCATATTCTCGTCTGACATCACGAAACTGATGGAACCTTTGTTCGAGAATATGGTCCATATAGTCTCGTCTCATGCTCGGAGCAAAGTAGAGAAGATTCATATCAAAAGGTGAGAGAAAAACGGTTCGAAATGGAAGATTTTTAATAAAATTTATTCGAGTGATTTTTTTCCCTTGGAGTGTATAAATATCTGAGTTTTCATCTCGATACCTCGTAAATGTTCGTATTCCTGACTCATCTTTCCATCGGGCTTCGAAAAAAGTTTCATGCGAGAGAGGCAGATTATTATAAGAGAGTCATCATTGACAAAGAAGATGTATCCCCTCGAGAATATGTGTTTTTCCAGAGCCATTCACTCATTCTATATATGTTTTTTCTCCAAAATAAAATTCTCCTGGAGTACATCCACGAAAGTTTTTGAGAGAAAAAGAAGAGAGCATATAAATTTGAGAAGTCTTAGTCGGAATGCATAATACCAGAGAGGACGATTTGATGCGCTGCCTTCTTTTGACCACTTTGTGCGAGAAGGAGATCACTTATGTCAGATAAAAAAACAGATACATCCTCTCTTTTGTCGAGTGTTCATTGTCCACTCCGTCCGACATTTTTGATATATGAGGTATCGACTTTTCCGAGAGTTTCAAACGAGTCAATGATCGGAGAAATATTGAGCTTTTCTCATTTGAGTGCGGTAAGTTTAGCAAGATGTGAGATTTGGTGTTGCGTGAGGGACATTTTTTATTATACTAAGTGAGAGTATTATATACATATATGCCGAAAATCAAGGACATTCACGAGCGTATACACAAAAACCCCGCCGAATATAACGATATTCGTTTTCTGGTGGCAAGAAGAATGTTTATCACTGTTGTGACACTCTACTTTCTCTCATTTCTTTTTACGATTGGGGGATACTACTTGCCATGGATGAGTATTGAAACGATGAGTATGCTGACATTTCATCTCTATTCTCTTTTGATTGTAGCGACCGTTTGGTTTGGATTTTCGATTGCTGAATATATGGTAGTCCTCTATGCTCCTCTTCATAACTGGATTCCCTATGCGGTTCTTTCAGTACTTTTTCTTTTCGGATGAATGGCACTTTTTGTCCACTTATCCCCCATTTTTTCTTAATTTTATGCGATTCTTTCTTTTCATTTCTTCACTTTTTTTCTTGGCATCTTGCTCACTTCCAGGAACTCAAAGCGAACCAACTGTCCTTAATACGGTACTTTTTGATACCCCAGAATTTTCGACTTCCGTTCCAAAAAATTGGAAAAAAGCTGATGCACGATCTCTCCCGATTCCTCCTCATGGAACGCTCGCAATGGCAATGATTTCAAAAGAAATTCAGTATGGATTTTCAAATAATTATGTCATCATGGAAGATGAGCTAAAAATGCCAATCACTTCTAAAAAATATAGTGAACTCAACCATATCCAAACAACCAAAAATTATCTTGAGTATACGAAGCTCGAAGAGCAAGAAATTACTTTTTCAGATACCGATATTTCTCTTCTCTATGTATTCGAAGCTCGCTACAACAAGACCACTCCACTCATGAAATTTATTCAAACAGCGAAAGTTTGTGGAACACGAGTATACCTCCTACATGCATCTATCGGAAGTAGAAAGCTCGCGAACAATTATATCGAACTCTTTAAAACATTTCGGTGTAAATAAATTTTTTCTTGCTTTTTTTCACGTTTTTGTATAATGCCCGAGCTCTCTTGTCGGCACTATGGCAGAGTGGTCAATTGCAAGGGCCTGCAAAGCTCTCTAGTCATCGGTTCGAATCCGATTAGTGCCTCCAGTATTTTCCAGAGTTCCAGTAATCCATGAGAGCCGTAGCTTTCGTTGGATGAGAATCCCGCTAAGCGGGAAAGGAGGAGGTCACAGGTTCAAGTTTCGGTCCAGTATAATCCATGCAGCCGTAGTTCAGTTGGATTAGAACGCCTCCCTGCGAAGGAGGAGGTCACAGGTTCAAGTCCTGTCGGTTGCACCATAGTTATCAATATTAAGCTCTTCAGTCCCACTTTGTGGCTCTGTGGAGCTTTTTTTAGGTTCGACCACTGGTGTGCTTTCAGTCATCTTTGATTGATTGAACCGTAGCTTGATATTCAGATTCACTTGCGACGCAACGGTTGTAACCTCTATACTTTCCACGAGGAGATCAACGAGGAGTTTCTTTTGCTCAAAAGTCAGATTTTCCAGATTTATCTCATAATCACTTTGGAATTTCTCAAAAGCTATCTTGGTTTCTTCCATTTTAATAAGAGTATCCATCTTTTTATCCAATTCTTCATTTCTCTTCTCGAAGGAACTCTTTTGATCCATAGTGATTTTCACAAAACGGTCCTTTTTATCTTCGGAGAGTTTTCCATCATAGTAGTCCATCTCTATCTCGCTTTCTTTTCTTTCGAGCTTGTCTATTTCTCTTTGATTTATTTCTCTTTCTTTGAGAAGAGCATCATACTCATGACTCTCGATTGATTGTTTCTGAAATATTGCGAAGAGCTCCTTCGGACGGTTGATCATCTTTGCTATAGTCTCCCAAACAAGTTTTTCCACAGGTTCTCAGGGTATCTCCATATTTTTATATGTTTTCCCTTCAAGAGTGAAGTTTTTGCGTCTATAGCTGACTTTTTTATCTTTTTGACGAAGAAGTCCTACGAATTTTCTCCCCGTTTCCATATCCACAATTTTTCGTGATAAAAGGTATTCATTTCCACCTCCGCCCCTCTTTGCATCGGTATCAAGTGATTTGAGTCGATTTTGAGCGAGTTCATAGGTAATATCTGAGATGAGTCGAGGCGTTGGTATCCCTATTTGTTCTATTTCTCCTGATTCATCTTTCGAGTTATCGACCGCCCGTCCTGTATATACTGGATTCTCCAGAATAGCTCGTATAGTCGATCCATACCACTTTGTATTTTTATCTTTTTTGAGATTTCCATCGTTTTTCTGGACATTTTCTCCATTGAGAATTTTTGCTATCTGCTCAAGACTCTTTCCAGAGATAAAGTCCTCAAATATTCTTTTTACCCACTGCACTTCGGTATCTATGATTTCGAGTGAGCGATTTCGCTTTTTCTCAGCATCCTCTTTTTTATACCCATATGGAGTTTTATTGAGTACATAATTTCATAGTCGTGCTGATTGTTTCTTCTCTTCAGATGTTCTGGTTTTTATCATCTCTCGTTCGAATTCTGCAAGAGTTCAAAATATCTGGAAGGTGAGCTTTCCTATGGGTCAGGTGAAATCTATATTTTCCTTCAATGAGAAAAACCCTACTTTATGATTCTGGAGAATCTCAAAAGTAGAGAGAAGGTGGGAAAGGTTACGAGAGAGACGATCAATCTTCCAGACAGCTATCATATCGAATTTTCAGGCTTTTGCATCCTGCATCATTTTTTTGTATTCTGGACGATTGAGATCTGCTCCTGTACATCCGAGATCCAGATACTCCCATTCTTTTTTATGGGTCCATCCAGATACTTTTCCCCTATAGGTTATCATTTCTTGGAGTCCGTGCATTTGCATTTCTGGTCCATATCCGTCTTTCTTCTGTTCTTCAGTAGAAACACGTATATAGAATGCTACACGCATATTTTGAGAACTTCCTCATTGTATCATAACCGAAATAATTAGGCTATAACACTATATGGGAATCGAGAATAACTGCAAGTTAATTGATTATTTTGAAAGGTTATATGAATATATTTTGTATCTATAGTTTGAAAATAGTCTTCAAGATGATCTTGTCGATTTCTTCATTACGGGAGTTATCCGACTCAGTAAAAGAGAGAGTCATTTTGATAGACTTTTTCCTTCTTCACTGGGGTGGTATAGTTACACAATTTTCATCTTTTTCCTTTCGTTTTCACGAAAAAGAAGGCATAGAAAAAAAGATTCACCTTTTTCCACAGCCTTCGTTAGTAACTTTGTTTAGACCTTCTTCGAGTTATATACTCGTATTCTCATAGCAAGGGAAATGGCAGAGAAAGAAGTTTTGTGTCAAAATCCGATAAGGACAGGATTGGTATATGAGCTGGCTCTGTCGTTTACTTTGGTTGTATTCTTCTTCTGGTGAAGGGCTATACTCGCTATAAACAGCTGATACTTCTCAAAAACCTATCAATTGGTATGTATATTGGTGGGAGATAAACGCATCAATCAATTACGATTAATACTTTTTTCAGTATACGAATAACCATCATTTTTCAAGTTTTTTATAAAAGAGTTGCTTTCCATAAAATTATATATACTATAACCATACCCTATGGTTAGGTATAACTCATAACAATACTTTTATGAATACGAAAAAATGCACATGTAATCCATGTACTTGCAAGACTTGTTCTTGCGGTGATGGAACATGTTGCAACTAAATTGCACATAAAATCCCGCGGATGCGGGAGGTACTTTCGCTAAAAAGTAATCGGAGTATATCGAAATCATAGGGTTTTTCAATATAATCTTTCATTATGATCATTTCAAAAGAAAAAATACAACTCAATATAAAGAAGGCAATGGGAACACTTGCCAAGGTTCAAAAAATGATCGATGATGATGTGTACTGTGCCGATGTTGCCCATCAGATCAATGCGTCTATGGGACTATTGCAGAGTGCAAATCGTGAACTTCTCAAAAATCATCTTGCTTGTTGTGGTACAAAAGCCCTTGCAGGACAAGGAAAAGAAAAGAAAGACTTTATCGAAGAACTGGTTCGTACTTGGGATGTTGCCACTCGCAAATAATTTGCCTTTTTCCTCTCTATCCCGTATACTCAGTGTTATATGTTTTTTCTCTACCAGAAATTCATCAGTGTCATCATAATCTTTGCCGTATTTCTTTTTGGAAATATGGCTATTGTGCATGCCTGAAGTACGCCTCATACAGAAATCATATCTCATTCTCATGATGGTATCACAGAATCACATATCATAGAGACAGCGGACAATAGAGAACCACCTCATTGTACCAAGACTCAAATAGACACAACTATCGCTCAGCAGGTTCGTGATAATATCGAGCTACCACATCTTTCTCTGAGGTCAATTTCAGTGTATAGTGAGTATGATGATTCATCATATCTGCTGACGCAGGATACTTATTTTCAGCACTATCCCTGAAGTGAAAATAACTTTTTCTGACATTTGCTTGTAGGAGAGAAAAAAATACTCATCTAAGAAATCATATCTTTTCACTCACCGTGTGTGAGTATTTTATATTTCTTAGATCTTTTTATATGCAAAAAAATAATATTTTTTATTTCGCTCTGACATGAGTGCTCGCTTCCATCGTGGGATGATATACTCTCATATGGGCACATGGTGGACATGGTGATGAAGAGGCAGAGAACCTCGGGTGACGTATTTCTATAGATGTTTCTACAGGGGCAATATTCACTACACTGCAAGTCACTGATGCCAATAACCTTTCCGTTCCTACTTATCCATGAACAGTCCTCTCAGATAATTATGGATCTATATTCCCCGAGCGTCAGGGTATCATATGAGAACTCCTCGTTAGTCTCGGTGATACCGTGAAAAAATGACAGCGTGTTGCTCTCATAAACGCCCCTACCAATACTCCAGAAATGGTCAGTATGGTCGCATGACAAAAAGCAGAGATCGCCATCGCACAATGAGAGCTCCAGAGTGCAAAAGAGAAATTGGCATATATTACCAATGTAGTTGCGAGCCCAGAGAGCTCTTTTAGTCGGGCGTATGATGTCCAGAGAAAAGCACTGGATATACAGTACGAAGTGCAGAAAAAACAACTCGATGCAAAGATCACCAGTCTTCGAGCAAATCTCGAAGCCAGATGAGTGGTCATCGAGAGTAGTCGGCAATCAAGCAGTGCTACCATCGCAGAAAATACTCAAAAGCAAGACACTGCCAAAAAATACCTGATCGGGAAGACAAATGAGGCAATAAACGAACTCCTCACTATTTTCTATAACGGTGATAGGAATAACCTCGCCGTCAACACTACTTCGTATCCATTGTATTGGGGGTATAATACCAATTGGGGATCTCTGGGAGCTACTGATCGACAAAAGATATTGGATATACCAGAGAGGTTTCATGGAAATATGAGGGCAATCCTCTCGACCTATCCACTCTCGACAGAATCATCGACAGTAGATCTCAATAAAACTCTCAGTACGCTCGAAACACTCATCAATGATGCAAATACTATCTATGCGATTATCTGACCTGCATCGGTAACAAATTATACGGGTAACAAACAAGAACTCTTGTCACTTCTATCAGGAGATAATGGTATCATCATACTTCAGTCTCGACTCATCGAGATAGAAAAGTGAACTCAGAGTGCCAATGCAACCGCTTCATGAACACTCTCTCAGGCAAATGCTGATCTCATAGGACTCCAGCAAGAAATGAAGCTTCTCGAATCAGAACGAGATCTCCTCGAAGCCAATAAGAAGAAAGACTATGCAACACTCAGCGGAGAACAATCTCTCTCAAGTGTTGACCTCGAAAAACTCAAAATAGAAGCAAAAGCAGAACAAATCGGATCAGAAAATCGTGTCAAAGCCTTCCAAAATGCTCTATGAGCGATACAGAGTACTATGAAAGTAAGTTATGCTATTGCTCCTTTTGACGGTGTTATTTCACGAAAAAATGTCAGTATTGGGCAGACAGTTGATGTGACAACTCCACTTTTTGATATAGCAGGAAAAAGTGATGATCTCGATCTCTTCGTCAGGTTCGAAGTTCCCGTAGCTGAGTATAGTTCCATAAAGAAAGGACAAAATATCCAAGTCAGTCTCCCAGGTTTTGACGCTGATAGCACACAAGCAGAGATTACGCGTTATTCATCATCAGTGAACAAAGATACTCAAACTATCTCTGTCGAAGCCTCTATCGATACATCGCACCTTCCTGTCGGTACACAAGTTCGTATCGTAAAATCAGGACTCACAGGAACAGGATATATCGAAATCCCAAAGACGAGTATCCACGAAGAGTGAGACGAAGCATATGTATACAAAGTCCTCACCAATAAGACATTGAAAAAGTGGAAAATCTCCTATGAAATCATCGGAGAAAAATATATCGTTACAGAGTGACTCAAGGGAGATATACAGATAGTCACAGATACTTCAAATCCGAAATGGAAAGACGATATGGATGTAAGTGCGATTTTATCCACTAATCCGTAATCATCATGCTCAATACTCTTATAAAATTTGCCCTCAATAGACGACCTCTGGTTCTCTGTCTCTATCTTATTGTTACACTTTTTGGGTTTTATAGCCTTGCTCATCTCCCTGTCGATGTCCTTCCAGACCTCAATCGCCCTCGTGTCACCGTATTCGCTGAAGCCGAATGAATGAGTTCTGAGGATGTCGAGAAAATCGTCACTCTCCCGCTCGAACGAACACTCAGAACGATACCATGAGTAGATGCAGTGAGGTCGAGCTCAGCAGGATGACTCTCAGTCGTGAATGTAGAATTCGATTGGGGAAGTACCGTCAATATCAATCGTCAATGAGTGTATGAGAAAATCCAGTCCGTGACTCTCCCCGAGGGAGTGCATCTCACTGTCGCACCTGAGTCAGCACTAATGGGAGAAGTCCTCTGGCTCGGACTCACTTCGACGGACCCAAGCGTGGATCAATCGGATCTTCGTCTCTATGCGGAGACAGAGCTCAGACAATCCCTCTCGACGGTATCAGGGATTTCCAATCTTCTCATCATGGGAGGATCAGCACCTCAGTATACTATCTCCGTCGATCCAGCAAAACTCGCACAAAAACATATCACCCTCGAAGATCTCACAAGTTCTCTCGCCGAGATAACCAATCCAGGGGGAGCAGGTATCGCCATAGACAAGAAGTCAGAATATCCTATCAAGCTCAACCCGATACAAAATACAGAAGAGAAGATAGGATCTATCTCTCTCCCAAATTGAAATATCTTGAGGGATATAGCGAGTATAGAAGTCGGGAAGAATAGCCAAAGACGATGAGATGCCCTTATCGATGGATGAGAATGAGTGATTATCCGCGTTTCCAAAGTTCCAAATGCCAATACCGTAGAACTCACGAATACTCTTCTCGAAAAAGTAGTAGAAATACAGAAAACACTTCCTAAGGGAATAGAGCTCAAAGATGATATACTTCGTCAAACATGGTTTATCGAGAAGTGATTGACCAATGTCAAAGAAGCACTCAGAGATGCTGCTATTATCGTCGCTATTATCGTCGTTCTTTTTCTTATGAATGCTCGTACCGCATTTATTACGATGATTTCTCTTCCGATCACGCTCCTTCTCTCAGCTATTGTATTTTATATTTTTGGTATCGGTATCAATATCATGGTTCTCGGAGGGCTCACTATTGCTATCGGTGAACTCGTAGATGATGCAATAGTGGATATGGAAAATATATTCAGGCGACTTCGTCTGAATGCCCTTCTTCCGAAAGAAGAACATATTCATCCGCTCAAAGTGATATTCGAAGCCTCAAAAGAAGTACGAGGAAGTGTAGTATATGCGACTATCCTTCAACTTATAGTATTTGTTCCATTTCTTCTCTTGCCTGGTGTCGATGGAAAAATCCTTGCACCAATTGGTATTGCTTATATCACTTCGATGATCATGTCACTCCTGGTTGCTGTGACATTTGTTCCTGTGATTTGTAGCTATCTCCTTCCTTCTTGGATCGAGAAACAACGCGGGAAGATCTCTGAGGATACCTGGTTTACAGAAAAACTCAAACACTGGGCAAAAAAACCAATATTTTGGAGTCTGAAAAATCCTCAAAAAGCCCTTCTTTTCGCCCTTCTCTCTATACCACTGACTATCATAGGATATATGAGTGCTGGACAGGAAGGACTTCCATCATTTAACGAGCCCAGTTATACTATCTCGATCACGACCAAGCCCGGAAGTTCTCTCGAATACACGCTCGACATCACGAGAAAATTTTCTCTCGAACTCTGAAAAATCCCTTGAGTCGAAAGAGCAGGAGTAATACTCGGGCGTGCTGATGCTGATGCACATGCCCAATGATCCAATAATGCAGAAATCGAAGTGGCACTCTCACCCGATGTAACGAAAACTGAAAAAGAAAAAATCTATGATGCGATCAATATCGTAATATGAGAGTATAAACAAGTAGCGGTCATGGGTATCGGACAACCTATTACTCATAGAGTAGAGGAGATCATCTCAGGTATCCGAGCCCCTCTCGTAATCAAGATATTTGGAGAAGATCTCGATACGCTCGAAACACTGGGACGACAAGTAGTCGAAATCGCGGGTGGAGTGGAAGGAACACTCAATATATCTCTCGAACCACAGACAAAAATCCCGAGTATCAGCGTCACTCCAAATACTCCTTCTCTTGTTTCACAGAAAGTAAACTATAATGAAGTCAAAGAACTCCTCGATGTTGGTATCGGTGGACAAGAGGTGGCACGAGTCATAGAAGGACAAAATTCATATCCTGTTGTTATGAGATTTCCTACCTTATGGACAAGTACGCCCGAAGCAATTCGTAGTATTCCATTTTGGGTTTCTGATGAACGCACACTCTTTGTCGGGAATGTTGCCAGTGTTGAACTCTCAAAATCTCGAAATATCATCAACCATGAAAATTCAGAGAGACGCATCGTCATATCAGGATATACCAAAGATCGTTCCATCGTCGATGTCGTATATGATATACAAACTGAAGTATCGAAGATCACTATCCCTATAGGATATAGAGTTTCCTATGAAGGGCTCTACTCAGCTCAGAAAGAGTCATCCAGACTGCTTATGTTTATATCTATTGGAGTACTTATTACGCTTTTTGGTATTCTCTATTGGCACTTTGAAAGTGTTGTTTTAGTTCTTCAGATTTTCCTCGGTATTGTCACAGGATGGTTCTGAGGCATCCTCTGAGTCTGGCTCACAGGCTGAGTCATATCGACGGCTCATCTGGTTGGGTTTATTGCTCTCATGGGTATCGTTTCACGCAACGGCATCATGCTCATAGACCATTATAAACATCTCTGTGTGGAAGAATGAAAACCCTTTGATCGTGAGACGATTATCCAGTGATCTCTCGAACGCATTGTTCCTGTATCGATGACAGCACTTTCTGCCATTCTCGGACTGCTTCCTCTGGTTCTCGGAGCAGGAGATGCAGGAAAAGAAATGCTCTCACCGATTGCAACAGTGATCTTCTGGTGACTCTTTGTCTCGACACTCATAGAGCTCGCACTTCGACCAGGCATATTTTACCGATATTACTCTGACGGATTTCGAGAGAAGACTCAGAAAAATCAGTTTATTGTCGAATAATTATTTCCTCACCTTTTCTTTTATGGACCCCTAATTTTCTAAAACTTCCGCTTATTTTTATCATTCTATCACTTTTATGAAAACACCTATTATCTTTGGACTTATGGTCCTCTCGACTCTCGCACTCGTAAGCTGTAGTGATACAACTCCCACTACACAAACACCTACCACTCCTGTTTCTGTAGCTCCTACTCCTTCCACATCCATGGATAACTCTATGTCAGGGATGGATCACTCTCAGATGGATATGTGAAATGGATCTATGAATATGGCAACTGGTCAAACTATGGATCATATGTGAGCATCGACTGAAGAAGAATTCATCGCTAATATGATACCACATCATCAGGAAGCCGTCGATACTGCGAGCATCATCATCGCAAAAACAGAAAATGCAGAACTGAAGAAAATTGCCGAAAACATCGTCTCAGCACAGAAAACAGAGATTGCTCTTCTCGGATCATGGATGAAGTCATGGTATCCAAATAGTACCCTCAAAGTAAGCTATATGGCGATGATGAGAAATCTTTCAAAGTTCTCAAGCCATGATCTCGATGATGCATTTATGGAAGATATGATCAAGCATCATGAGTGAGCCGTGCACATGGCAACAGAAGTCCTCGAAGTATCTCAGCGACCTGAGATCGTGAAGATGGCAAATGATATTATCAGGTCACAAAATGCTGAAATTGCGACATTTAAGAAACTTCTTGGTAATCACTAATTTATAATTTTTACTTGTATGAATCGAAAAGAATGTTGTCACATCGAGAAGAAAAATTCACTCACACCCCTCTATATGCTCCTCGGAGGTATAGTAGGAGTGAGTCTGATTTTGACCTATCTTTCCCCGAATAATACCTTCATGATGTACCTGATGGGCGTATGGTTTCTTGCATTCGGACTTTTGAAATTTTATGATCTTCATGGTTTCGTAACATCATTTTCCCAATATGATCTCATAGCAAAAAGATGGAAATCATGGGGATATGTATTTCCATGTATCGAGATTGTGCTGGGACTTATCTATATTTTTAATACAAGTATGGTTTTTATGACAGAAACCAACCTCGTGGCTCTCGTTATATCTCTACTTGGCATGATAAGTGCCTACTCAGTAGTGAAGTCAGGGGAAAATATTGCTTGTGCTTGCATGGGAACAAAATGGAAACTCCCGATGACAAAAGTGACTATTACAGAAAATCTCGTCATGGTTATCATGGTAGGATATATGCTCATATATCCTATGTCGACAATGAATATGGGCAATATGCCAATGAATGAAAACGCTATTATGTCTTCTGAAATGATGGCACCATCATCAAATAATAATGACGCAATGCGTGAACACTGTAAAATGATGCCTGAAATGGTAGGGTGTGAAAAATATAAATAATTGTTATAATTTACAAAGGTTGTTTCTTATTTACTGGTGTAGCAAGTAGGTGATTTCCAGGAGAAATCACCTTTTGTTTTGTCTTTGTTTCGAGCTCTTTCCGTGCATTGCCCGCCACTGTACCTCACTCTTGAGATGCTCATTTTATCGTCCAAAATCACTGACTATCTCTCTGTTTTATGATCTCAGTAGTCGAAGCTTCACCAAGCATAGTAAAGATAAGTTCCAGGTCTGTCATATGATCTCTGAGATTGTCTTTTTTCTTCGTGAGGGATTTATACTCTTTGTATTCACTTGGAGTCATACCAAATGTGGCTTTTGATATTTCAGCAGTGAGTATCCCATATTGTCGCTCTTCTATTCCTCTGGTATCCCACTCATCCGTGAGGTCTTTTCGGACCGCTATACCTCTCGTTCTTTTATCTATCCAGTCTTTGGAGTATCCTTTTGCCTCATATGTCTCTGTCATGCGTTTCATAGCAAGCTCAGGATCCTCTATCTCTTGAATTCTCTCATATCCGACTTGAGCCATCCACCTTTTGAATGGCTCAGCTCTTGGAGAAGGAATGGACTGAATAATACGAAGAGTTGTCTCAGTGTTGGTGCAATCAGTTGCATATTTTTTTCCATCGCTGGCAGTCAGCTTCAGTTGTACGATTTTCTCGTACAACTCATTTTGGATACCCTCTTCTGAGAGTTTTATCTTGAGATCACTCCAGTATCGTCGTGGATTGTCACTTCCTGTCAATACTCAAATAATATCAATAATTGAGAAATACCATTCATCGTTATGAGTGATTTTTCGGATTTCATTTTGCTCGAAAAGAGCGATAGATTGAGGAGTCATAGAGAAAAAATTATAAGATATATTGTATTGATTTTTGTATTTTCTCAAGTGGAAATGCTATCGGTATCAGAAAACATTGGCAATATCTCACTGGTAGTAGGAAGCATATCGGCTCGTTCGAATATACCCGAGTACTCTTCTCATCTTTCGAGTGGGTTTTCCATTTCTGTATGGGTATTTGATCTTATCGTACAATGCTTCCGCCTTGAGCACCTTCATCTCAGCTCACCAGATTCATCATCTTGATTCATTTCTACTATCGTATGTGAGATTGAGCATTTTTCTTCCTGCGAAGTATCCATTCGACTGAAAGTAAAGAATGCTACAACGTGTACTTTTGGGACTGCACGGATCTATAAACCACCATCTGAGTCCGCCATAATTGCATTCGGTAAGCTTCGATACGAATGAGATAGTCAAAGTCTTTCTTTTCTCAGGTTTCAGTATTTGTCTGAGTAAATTTCACTTGTACTGTACCGATCATGTCATCATCATTTTTTTCTACGATAAATGTCATGCTTCCATTCGGTCTATCACCGATTTTCCAGAAGATATTTCCATAACTATAAGTGCTTTCCATTCGCAAGTGTCCGTATTGTTTTAGAAAAGACATAGTGAATTTTTTATAGTCATCTACTGTACTCTTTTTATCGTAATAGTATCTTCCCATAAGTATAAATAGTTAAAAAGTAGAACAGTCGAAATCATTAGGTTCTAATATGAAGATTATCATCCATAGTAACCCTGTCAGTTCTCTTGGTAGCGCTGAAATTGGCAAGATATTCCTGTACTGAGTTTCCGCCATATTCCGCCATATCTCTTTTCTCATATTCTTGGAGTCTTCGGACCTCCTCACGATGCAGTGTGACGAATTGAGTTTTCCATCGATTTCCGATTTGCAATTTACGCATCTTGAAATATACTCACAGTCGAAAGTAACCTTTCAGGGTCCTTTCACTATTTTTAAGCGGGGGTAACATAAAAGAGTGAGTGTACTAAGGCTTCAACCCTTGGGTGTGACGGTTCGAACCCGTTTCCCCGCTCCATAAAAATAAAATTTGAAAAGCATCGAACTTCAGCGTCAGAAAAATTTATTTCTTGTTTATTTACAAATCAGTAAACGCACCGCGAAAAAATTTTTCTTTCTTGAATTTCTCGCTTTTGAATTTTTATTTCCCATTTCAGCTATATTAAAGATTTTTTAGATTTTTCTAAAATAAGTAGATTCAGTTAAAAAATATATGGCAAATTCGCACGGACTCAAATCTAGCATCGTAAAAAAACAAGCTGCTGCACGTAAGCTCTCGAAAGGGAAGAAAAAAGCAGCTCTTTCGTATACAGGAAACGAAAATAAACAATCACGATTCAATCTCTCATACAAAAAACGAACCCGCTACATGCAGAATAAAGAAGCATTTCCGAAAAAGAAACTTCCCACAAAAAATATAGATTCCCTTATCGAACAATGAATTCTGGATGAACGCGGATTTTTTAAAAAAGGAAAAAAGAAAAATTACATCACAAAATCGATGGTAGACCTCAAAGGATTTGATTTTTACGGTATGCCAAGAAGTAGCTAAAAAAGTTTGATTTTATGAAAAAAGTGATATAATGAGATTGTCCTCGAAAGAGGAATACTGTGAAAAGGTACTATAGCCTCCTTGAAAAATCCCCACTTTGAATGGGGATTTTTCTTTATCGTGACCGACAAGGTTATTTGCCTCGTCTCACGAAACGCTTTCTGGTAATCGAGAATTCGATCACCCAGCATTGCTTCCAGAGGAAGACTCTACAAGAGAATCTCATAGTGAAAAGGTTAGAAAATATAACCTCCTTGCTCCTAATGGAAGAGAAGGAGCACGAACATTATACAAATAAACATTAAATTTTTCTTAATTTTTCTAACTTTTTTTCTGTCATTCCTTCATTTCAAAGTCTCCGTTATTCCCTGGTATGGTAGCAGAGAACCTATCTGTTCATGAACGGGTAGTTCCCCGACTACAGAAACTCGGGGATGACGGAATTTTAGGAACTTCGGGATAACAAATATTTTTCATATTCATATTTTTCCATATACTCCTCACATGTCCACGAACCAACATATCATCGATGAAATACTCCATTGTCTTGCTGATAATAAAGATATCCTCACAAAAGAGCATTTTCACAAAGAAAAAAATCACATTCTCTCAAAATTTCGTGAAAAAGACGGCCCATCTCACATAGCGATGATAGAGAGGTACAATGAACTTGTAAAAGAATGAAAGATCCCAGATGATATCAGAATTCGAATAGTGTTACGAAAACGCGCAGTTCGTTCTCTTTCCTGAGTAGCTGTAATCTCTCTTTTGACCAAATTTTGGTGATGCCCATGAAAGTGCGTCTACTGTCCGACGTATGACAATCTTCCAAAAAGTTATATCTCAGATGAGCCAGCCGTCCAGCGTGCAGAGATGAACGAGT
>JANOWM010000055.1:0-4393 GCA_031417875.1 Candidatus Altimarinota bacterium | reverse complement strand
ATGAAACTGGTGAAATGTGACTCAGCTTTGTGGAATGAAGGGGCTCGTAGTATCTCCAACAGGAAAAACTATTGAACTTCCTATTAAGTCAAACCTCAAAGAAGGATTCTCAACACTCGAATACTTTATCGCGACACACGGTGGACGTAAAGGTAAGGCCGATACAGCCCTCAAGACAGCTCAGTCAGGGTATCTGACACGCCGACTCGTCGATGCGGCTCAAAATATTTTGAGTAGAGAATTCGATTGTGGTACTATGTACTGTGAAGAATTTGACCGTGAAGAAGGAAAAACACTTTTTGGTGATACCTTTGAAAACAAGATTTATGGTAAATTTAGCGCCAAGGATGTCATCTCTGATAACGGAAAAGTAGTTATTCCAGAAGGAACACTTATTACGAAAGAAGTCCTCAAAACTATCCTCGAATCACAAGCTCAAAAAGTCTCAGTTCGATCAGTTCTGACGTGTGAAACAGAAGAAGGTGTCTGTCAAAAATGTTATGGACTCGATCTGGCTACGAGTGACCTTGTCAAAATAGGTACTCCAGTGGGTATCATCGCAGCTCAGTCTATCGGTGAGCCAGGAACACAGCTCACAATGAGAACATTCCACTCGGGATGAGTAGCAAAAGAAGGTGGAGATATCACGGCAGGTCTCTCTCGTGTGGAAGAGCTCTTCGAAGCACGAAATCCAAAATACCTTGCAGAAATCGCTCCATTTGATGGAACAGTTATCAGAGTGGAATCTGAAGGAAACATTGTCCATGTGGAACTCGAAGCCTCACGAAGAGAACAAAGAGAATACTATCTCGGTGAAGAGACAATGAAAAGTATTGTCGCGAAGTGAGATATGATCGAAACAAAACAAATTATCGCAAAATCTAAAGAAACAAAACAAAAAGTTCAGTCTACGCATCCAGGACGGGTAATAAAAATCACTGACGAAATGATCGTCGTGGAAGATGTTATCCCAGAGCGGGTCATCTATGATACTCCTATCGGACGTAACCGACTCGTTGCTGAAGGAGATAAGGTAAAAACTGGTGTAAAACTTACTGAAGGGCATATCAGCCTGCAGTCTCTTATGGACAAGGCAGGAGTTCTCGCAACAGAACTTTATATCGTTTGAGATATTAAGGAGATCTACTCTTCCCAAGGTCAAACGGTAAACGCCAAACATATCGAGCTCATCGTGAGACAAATGTTCTCAAAGATAAAAATTACGAATGCAGGAGATTCTACATTCTTCCCTGGAGATATCGTGGATATTATCAGATTTCACAAGGAAAATCGCGAACTTGCAAAGGCATGAGAAAAAGAAGCAATTGGACTCCAAATGCTTCTCGGACTCACAAAAATTTCACTCTTTACAGAATCATGGCTCTCTGCTGCATCATTTCAGGAAACAGTTCGAGTGCTCGTAGATGCATCGACTTCACGAAAAGTAGATCATCTCGACGGACTCAAGGAAAATGTGATCATCGGACGTCTTATTCCGACACTCAATTACTTTGAGAACAATCGTGACGTTTGAGAATTCTTTGCTCACGAAACTGATGGAACAGATAGTATTGATAGATACAGTGAACTGGAAATCACTACCGCTAGTACCAGTCTCGTCTAATGTACGCTTTAAGAAAATCCCTCACGGTCAGGTGAGGGATTTTTATTATTTTTTTTCTATGAAAATGATATTACCCTTTATGCGTAAAGTACAGATATCTCATTTTTCTAAACCATTTCCTGAAAGGATCATGGATACAAGATCTCACTCTGGTTTGATGATAATTTCAGCTGTAAGTAAGACTCATCGTTCATTAAATTCTATTTTTGAAGGAGTTACTCTACGAAGATGATTTGACTCAAGTGTAAAGTTTCCATCTTTATTGGGACCTTCGATTTTCACATCCCGAGGGACATTACGCTCTTGTCCATTAAAGTTCATCCGCATCTCGCTGATTTGTTTTTCAAGTCGCTCTCGAGGAACAAGATTTTCTTTTGGAGTCTGTGCGCAACCAACAATAGAAGCTACGAGGCTAGCACTCCCAACTCTGAGAAATTCTCGACGCGGAAAAAGTGAAGATGAAACTTCGGAGACATTCATATACTCAATAATACATATTTTACAATTAAGTCAATATTTTTCATTTTCTCCTGCGCGCATTTTCTATATAATTATTTCTATGATTGTTCGTATCCATCCATCATGGAAACATATTCTTCATGACGAATTTGAAAAACCATACTGGCATGAGCTGATAGACTTTATAAAAAAAGAATACGTTATAAAAACATGTTTTCCAGAAGAGAAAGATATTTTTCGTGCCTTTGATTCGACTCCATTTGAAAATGTAAAAGTCGTCATACTTGGACAAGATCCCTACCATACTCCGGGTGCTGCGATGTGACTTTCTTTTTCTGTGCCAAATAGTTCAAAACCTCAGCCAAGTCTCAAAAATATATTCAAGGAGCTCGAATGAGATATTGGTATCAAAAGGACAAAGACAGATCTCTCTGATTGGGCAAAACAATGAGTGCTTCTTCTGAATTCTGTTTTGACGGTTCGATCCGGAGAGCCTGCTTCTCACAAATGAAAATGATGGGAAACGTTCACGGATAAGGTGATACAAACAGCGTCAGAAAGATGAGAGCATATCGTTTTTATTTTGTGGGGAAATTATGCCATCGCGAAAAAAAACATGATAGACGAAAAAAGGCATTATATTATCACGAGTCCTCATCCATCCCCATTTTCAGCTCACAGCGGTTTTTTCGGGTCTCATCCATTTTCACAGGCAAATAACTATCTCATATCTCATGATAAAGCAATTATTGCATGGTGAGAGAGTGAATAAATTTGCTTTTTCATAAATTCAGCTAACATAGGAGTAAGCCTCATTTTTATTTTTTACATATTTTTCTATGAAAAAGAAACAATTACATTCCTTTTGGGTTCCAATACTCCTGGCAGTAATATCTACGAGCCTTCTTTTCGTTCTTGCTGAATATGTATTTCATATTCCATCTTCATTTCTTTCGTCTAGCGAACCTCCCATCAAAGATGGATGGACTCCTCGTGAAATGAATAATAGTGGAGATATCACGCCGACAATTCCTAAAGAACAGAAGGTATGTACGATGGATTATTCGCCTGTTTGCGGGAAGGACCTCAATACCTACTCAAATGCTTGTATGGCCGAGTCAAATGAGACGACAGTACTACATAAAGGAAATTGTGTAAGTGCTGATATACCAAAAGAACCCGTAGTAGCATCTGGTACCACGCTTCCTATTATCGATACTGAAAAAAGAGAAAATACAGAAATATTTGATACCGGATCCTACCAAATATACGAAAGTAAAAATTTTGGTTATTCATTTGCTCTTCCAAAGTTTGCTTATTACCAAGCCCTCGGGGCTCGAGACGGGGCTAATCATGTGATGGCCATCGGTGCTACATCGACAGGAGTCGAGGATGTGAATGCTGATATTGTCACTTATTTTTATAAGGCTCCACCATCAAATCCTCCCGAAGGTTCTGTTCTCTTGATCCTCGAAAATGGCTCACTCTATGCACGAGCCAATAGTTCATCACCAAAATCAGAGAAAATCATGGAAACGATTAAAGCGAGCGCAAAATAGGAGCTTTTTTTATGACTTCTTCGTAGTGTGGCATCATCTCATATACCTGATTCCAAAATGATTTCTTGTGATGTTTGTACTTGAGATGAGCAAGTTCATGGATGATGATGGCATCGATGAAATCTGTTTGATTTTCTAGATATTCAGCGAGTCGATAACTAAAACAAAGCCGATTTTTTCCACTACAGCTTCACCACCTTCCATGAGATTTGGTGACCTTTACATTTGTATATGGAGGGAGTCAGTGAGAACTCCATAGTTCATGTACCTTTGGGAGTATATATTCTCTCAATTTTTCTTTCATCAAGGTAACATCATTATCACTGTAGTGTTTATATTCCTGTGTTCATTCGCGCTCTTTCATTCTCGCAGTATGTTTTTTTATCCATGTATTTTTTTCACGGATAAAGTTCTCGATAAATGAAATGCTTATACGAAGTGGTGCACGTACGATGAGTTCTCCATTTTTTGATATCTGCAGAGCGAGAGTTCGTCTTTTTGTACGGATAAGTGAGTAGGGGAGTACCATATTATCTTCCTCGTGCTGCGGCACGACCTGGACGTTGCTTGTTTGGAGGATTAAAACTCATGGTTCACTTTCAGAATTTACTTTGTTGATTTCCAAAACGTGAGACCTTTGGTGCTGGAATATGAGGGAGCACTTCTTCTGTATCTTCATCTTTTATTTCTTTGTCCTTTTTTGTTTCTTGAATCATATAAAAAAATTAGAGGAATGCTATATTATTCGAAT
>JANOWM010000054.1:0-4835 GCA_031417875.1 Candidatus Altimarinota bacterium | reverse complement strand
GAGCAAGCCATCAACTCTCAAGCGCTGCGCCTAACCAACGCCGGTGCCGCTGGTGACAACGAGATCATCGCTGGCGGACACTCTGCCTTCGGCAACGCTCTGCACGATGACTCTCTGATAAAAATCGGACACTTTGGTGAGGATTTGCTATCACTCTCGGGAATCGTTGCCTCTATTTTGCATGAGATACTGGATACTGAAAATGTATCCACGCCATCGCTGAGAGATTCCCTACTGGTTTTGATATTGGACTCATTCCTATAGGAGCTTACAAGCCTCGTTGGTTTATGGCGGAGGTCCATACCAACCCAGAAGAAGCCATGAAAATACAAAAAGAACTCAATATACAAACAGGCATTGGTATACATTGGTGAACATTTCCCCTTGCTGATGATAGCCAAGATGGACCTCTCATCGATCTCGCGAAGGCACAAGAAAAAGACGAATACAAGAATCTTGATTTTCGTGTCGGACCAAATGGAACTGTATGGAGTAACTTATAGATGCAAAAATTTGCAATTTCGGAAAAGAAGTATACAATCCATTACCTAAAATTAACATTCACTTTTTATGTCAGATAATAGAATTACCGAACCTCGAAAAAGATTTGTCGAAATGCTCTGAGAGCACCCTCGCATCACCTTCTCTGATCTCAAGAAAAACCTCGTCGGCAAAAAGTGAGAAGAAGGAATGAATCTCGCAACCCTCTATCGAATCGTAGATGCTTTTACTCGTCAATGACTCATCCATGAGATGACCATTGCCTGAGAACGTCTTATATTTCCTTGCCAGTGTGACACAGCTACTGGAGACGATAGTATCACTATCACCTTCTGTGAAAATTGTGGTGTTGTGTATGATAACCACACACGAATTCCTACAAACTACACAACTATGCAGACATTTGCTCGTACCAAATCTTGCCAATCATGTGTCATACGCTAAAAGCTTACTTTCAATACTATGCTTCTTCCTCTTTTTTTTCTCTTTGTAATATCAGCCAGTGGTATTCTCCTCTTTTTCTTTAAAAAGGTTAATCCATCTATTCTCAATACACTCATAGCCTTTGGTGCGGGATCGATGTTTGCAGTTTCTCTCGTTCATATTCTCACAGAATCACTTGAGGCTACAGAATATGCTATCTATGCATTCATAGGAGGATTTCTGTCTATCTATATCATCGAGGAATTTCTTACTCCCCATATTCATGATAAAAATCATGGAGACCATACACACGAAGATCCTCATGAACATAAAGATCACGTAGGAATTATAGCATTTGTTGCTATTTCCCTCCATACTCTCTGCGATGGACTTGGTATCCGCGCTGGTTTTTGACTCTCTGAAGCACTTGGTTATACGATCTTATTTGGCGTCATGCTCCACCAAATTCCTGTGTCAATCACGCTTGCCGCAATTTTTCGAGAAAGTTCGTTCTCACATAGAACTCAAATACTATTTATCTTCGCGTTCGCTTTTTCAGCACCCATCGGATACATACTTTCAGATATACTTCTGACAGAATTTGCTTTCACTTCGCTCATCACTCCTCTTATCACGGCATTTGCTGGAGGATCACTCCTCTACGTAGCAACTGCTGATCTCCTTCCGATTATACATAGTCATACAACGAAAAAATATAGAACTATTCTTTTTTTTCTTATTTGAGTACTTCTCATGACCAGTGTTAAATTTTTTGAATAATCTTTCTTTTTATGTCTCAAATGTCACGCGGTGAATTCACCGATAAAGTCCAGGAATATATCAAACGTATCAATCAGATTGCCGAAGAGCAAGGATATTCTGTCATGATGGCGTATTATATCGCCGGGTGAGAAGATGAGCCAGATGATTTTATCATCGATTGGAGAAATATGAGCCTGAATGATACGCTCTATGCACTCTCCAGGTGGAACCAAGATGTGATGAACAATTTTGATGAGGATGAAGACGATGATCGTGGTGGAGTCCGGTCTCCGTTTTAATATTGTTCAAAAAATATCGATTCTTTTTTTATGCCGAGGGATTCTAGTCTTTCTCGTGCGCTTTTTACCATTTCTGGAGAGCCACATATATAGAACTCTTCAAACTTTCAAATATTCTCAGGAGTAATCCAATCTGTAACATATCATTTTCGTGCATAAGATTTTTCATCTCGAGAAAAAAAGAGCTCGAAATCTAGTCCAAAAGTAGCTTCTAATTTTATCATTTCTTCAGTATAAAAGCCATCTCTCTCTTCTCTCACACCATAAAGAAACGTATTTTTTCATGGAATTCCAGCCTTATCCAGCTCTAAAATCATCGCATACAGTGGAGCAAACCCCGTTCCTGTTCCGATAAAACATCGTGACGCTTCATGAGACTTCAAGACAAAGTGTCCAAGCGGAAGGATACCAGAAAAAACATCTCAGAGTGAAGCGTCACAAATCATGGGGCTCCCTTTTCCCAGAGGAATTTTCTTAATAATTAGCGTAAACGTCGTCTGCGTATACGAAGCAAAAGAGTATGATCGATTGAGTCAAGGAGTCAGCTGGAACATGACATATTGTCCCGCGAGTGGAAGCTCTGTCATGAGATCACTACATGAATACTCAAGCTCAAAAACATCATGTGTAAGCTCTTTTTTACGGATGAGAGTAAATGTTGTTTTTTTCATAAAAATCCTTCTGATTATAAGAAGGATTTTTAAAATTCAAGTTTACGCGACTTTTTTTATTTGTTCATCGTTGGCGCTTGGACGTGATATGTCTCAAACGGTTCATGGAATTCAAATATCTTTAGATGCGGCACTTGCACGAAGTCTCACGAGTGCTGCGACTTTATTTGTCTCTACTCACCAAATATCAACTCAGAGAAATCAGCATACCTGTTTAAAAAATGCTACCGCTCCATGCGCTCACTTATTTTCTCGTTTAAAAGCTTCTCTTGCCTCTGCACTCGACACTATCCTCATGCTCGCTTCTTGCGTTTCTGACAAGAAGACAGGATCATTACTCGCAGAGAGAGTTTGTGGGAGTACTGATGTCAACTCAGGCTGTGTCATATGAAGTACTATATACTATAATAATACCCTATTTTAAGAAAAAAGCAAAAGATTCCTTCTGTACTTTTTGTGGCCAAAAAGTACACAAAAAGCCCTTCTTTCCATTGGTTCACTTTGGATTCTCTGTTTCAGATTCATTTTCTAAAATTGCAAGACTAAGAAGCGTTGCAATTCCCACGAAAATCTCATCTGAGAGAATCTCAAAGTTCACCAAAAAAAGAAGCAAAAGATTTGGAAAGTTAAGCTCTATTATTCATCACCGCTTGAACAGTGTCTTCCCCCCGAACCCCCATTCACTGTTTTTCATCTTATGCCCGATGCTACTCCTCAGTATCTTCAGTTATCTCTTCTTCTTTTACTCATTTTTTCTTTTTATCATCTACTTTTACCGATTTCCCACTTCGTACTGCTGCTTCGATTTCATTCATGAGTTTCATATTTGCCTTCAAGAAGTCTCGTGCATTGTCTCTTCCCTGTCAGAGTTTGATTTCTCCATATGAGTAAAATGCACCTGATTTTTTAATCACTCATCTATCTGCTCAGACATCGAGAATTTCTCAGGCAAGTGATATTCCTTCATTGAAAAGGACATCCATCTCTACTTCACGAAAAGGCGGAGCAATCTTATTTTTCACGACTTTGACTTTTACACGGTTTCCATATGCTTCCTTGTCATCACCTGTACCAGACTCGAGTTTTTCTTTGCGACGGATTTCGAGACGCTGAGAAGCGTAAAACTTCAGAGCATTTCATCATGTTGTTGTTTCAGGATTACCAAACATGACTCCGATTTTCATACGAATTTGATTGATGAAGATAACTGTTGAATTAGATTTATTGATAACTCATGTAACCTTTCGAAGAGCTTGGCTCATAAGTCGAGCATGCAGTCACATAAATGAGTCTCCCATATTTCATTCGATTTCAGCTTTTGGAGTCAGTGCTGCTACTGAATCCACGACAATAAGATCAACGGCTCCAGAGCGAACGAGTGCATCGACAATCTCAAGTGCTTGTTCTCCATAATCTGGCTGTGAGATAATGAGATCATCGATATTAACTCCGATTTTGCGGGCGTACTCAGGATCAAGAGCGTGTTCTGCATCGACAAATGCAGCCGTTCATCCTGCCTTTTGGACCTCTGCGATCGCATGAAGTGCTAATGTTGTTTTTCCGGATGATTCTGGGCCATAGATCTCGACAATACGACCTTTTGCATATCCACCACCGAGGGCACCATCGAGGAGAATAGAACCAGATGAAAAAGTGGCAATATCAAGATGGGACTTATCTCCGAGCTTCATAATAGAACCGGCACCAAATTGTTTCTCGATCATAGAGAGAGCTGAGGCAAGGGCCTCTTTTCGATTATCAGTCATAAGAAGAAAGTAAATATTTTAAATAAAAAGTGAGAGAACTGCGAGAAAGAAAGCAACAAAAAGAATACGGTTGATGTAGAAAAGTGGGGTAAGCATAAAAAGAAGGGTTAAGAAAAGAGATTTCCAGGAAAACTCCGAACAAAGATTCACTGGATACTAAAACTGTCTTCCTCGCTATCGAGAATGATCGGAACATGCCGAGGATTCGTGGAGTGCGGGAGAAGAAATACTGAGTTTTCACGAGTACGAAACTCTTTGAGTGTTGCCTCATCGTTTATAAGGGCGACGACAATTTGTCCATCTCGAGCAATACTCGTCTTTTGTATGAGGATGAGATCTCCATCATTCACTCATTTTTTGTCCATCGAGTCTCCGTCAGCCCTGAGGAAAAAATATTCATGTCATGGACTCAC
>JANOWM010000053.1:0-9089 GCA_031417875.1 Candidatus Altimarinota bacterium | reverse complement strand
GTGGTATCTATCATCCTCATGGTAGTAGCTTCTGGTTGGATCGCAAGAAAGCTCGAAGAATACCCATCTATCCAGTGGGTATGACTTTTTGTCATCCTCTTTACCGCACTTGAGATGTTTGAAAAAGGATTTTCGAAAATTGCAGAGCCTCTCGTATTCGGAGTTCCAGAGTCAAGCATCTTCACGCTCCTTCTTATCGCCTTGGTATGAGGATTTGCATTTTTGCAGACAAAATATCTCACACCAAATCACTCAGCTTTTGGAGAATGGGCAAAGTCTCATGGACGAATTCTCATGATAACCATATTCATGCTTCTGATTTTGATGGTCAATTTTTGAGGAAAAATTACTTCATTCATGAACGACCATCACGGATATAAATATGGATTTATCATGATATGTGTCCTTGGAATGCTCGAAATACTCCGAATGAGAGAACGGAAGTAGATTTTTTGAAAAGATATTGACTAATATATAAAAATAACTACTCTTTGAAAAGAATAATTTTCACATATGTATACAGTCACTTTTACCAACTGAGAAAATACCTATCCGTTATCAATGAATTGAACCTATATTCCTTTATCCGTAAAGGGTTTCAGATTTTCTGGGGTAGAAGATTTTAAAAAATGAATACAATCTCAGATAGCGAACTGACTTGACGATAATTTTTCGTGAGCAATCCATGTAATGAACGCTGTTCCAAGAGTAAGAAAATGGGCAAATGAAGCTATACTCTACCTTACGTGAGATTGATGTTGATGATCAAATATTGTCGTAAAAATATCTGATAAGAATATACTATGAATAGATCAATTTATTCATAGTTCGGGTGGGGATTCTGATTACCCCATCGCCCCTGCCACTACATCCGCCACTCCTTTATCGAGTGGATCTGGGAGGATGGAATATGGAGTAGGATTTTTTACATAGTCAGCAAGCGCTTCGGCAGCTCGTATTTTCATCTCGTCGGTGATAGATTTTTTACCATATTTGAGCACTCATTTAAAAATTCCTGGAAATGCGAGAACATTATTGATCTGATTTGGATAGTCACTTCGTCCTGTCCCGATTATCTTTGCACCAGATTTTTTTGCAAGCTCTGGCATAATCTCAGGAGTCGGATTCGCGAGAGCAAATATGATAGGATCTTTTCACATAGTTTGTACCATCTCTTCGGTAAGGACTCATGGGGCTGAAAGCCCGAGAAATACATCTGCTCATACGAGAGCATCTTCGAGAGTTCCAGACTTATTTTCTGTATTCGTAAAGTGTAAGAGTTTTTGTTTGGAGATATCGAGTCACTCGCGACCTTTATGGATGATACCTTTGGAGTCACATGCTATCATATGTTTGACTCCATAGAGTGCGAAGAGTTTCAGTGTAGCAACTCAGGCGGCTCAGGCTCATGAGAGAACGACACGAATATCTTCCTTTTTCTTTCCAGTGACTTTGAGGGCATTTATGAGAGCCGCAAGAACCGTGATAGCTGTTCCATGTTGATCATCATGCATGACCGGGATATCGAGCTCAGCCTTGAGTCTTTCTTCGATTTCAAAACATCGTGGTGCCGAGATATCTTCGAGATTGATGCCACCAAATCCATCGGCAATATTTTTCACCGTGGTGACAAATGCATCGACATCCTGTGTTCCGATGATGATCGGAAATGCATCGACTCAGGCAAACTCCTTGAAAAGAACACACTTCCCTTCCATGACTGGCATACTCGCTCGATGTCCAAGATTACCGAGCCCGAGAATCGCAGATCCATCAGAAATGACGGCAATAGTTCGAGATTTGAGCGTATAGTCGTACATTTTCGATGGATCTTTGGCTATCTCACGACATGGCTCTGCCACTCCTGGAGAATACGCCCACGAGAGATCATCACGAGACTCTATATGGACGATGGCTTCAGTTTTTAGCTTTCACTTCAGTTTTTTGTGCATTTCGAGGGATTTTTTGAAGTGATCAGTCATATATTTTGTAAAAGGATAGAAATATTTTATACTCTTTTTAAAATAAATCAAAAGATTATGAGAATTATTCTCACTTTAATATGCTCATCTATTGGAATTTTTTTATAAAATAAATTTTGTATTTGGGAAGTAAATTCGTATGATAGATTTCTCTGATTTAAACTCTATGGCACAAGAAAAAGTAAGCAAAGAAATAGAGCAACGGTACATCATTGATCCTTTCAAATGACTTTATCTCCCGAGAAAATATCTAGAATATCATCAGGCCGAACTCGGTTCTTGACTCGCAAGCGAAGTAATAGGAACATTCAAAGATAAAACTCGGGGACTCCTTCTCTGAGATGAACTCACCACAGGAAGAAAGATCGAGACTCTTTTTTCCTCTATCCAAAAAACTCAACAGATCAAGCTCAGAATCAGGCGAATATTTGATCCCAGGGAATTTTCACTCCGAGCGGAACTTACACTAAAAGAGAAACTCCCAAACAAAGATAACTTCAAAATCTATAAAGAACATAATATCCCGATCAATCCTATCCTTGGGCTTGGTATTATCGAGCATATAGCTCCATGACATGAGGTCACAAATCACCAGAAAGAACATGGAGTACGCAAATTTCGATACAATGTAGGGTGACCCGATGAAAAGATATGGGATGTGGATGTACTACAGTGATTGAACGCATGAGTACACATCGGGGAGATAGAAGTTTGAACCACAAAAGTCAAAATTAATGTCCCCCCGTGGGCCGTAAAAAGAGTAAATTGAGATCCTACATTTCATTTTCTCTGAACCAAAGAACTCCAAGAAACTCCATTTAGCAGGCTTCCCGCAAAGATCAAGGCTCCATACCTTCAGTCCCTTGGATTTAAGATTATCGGTTAACCCACCATCTTCCCCTTCATTTCACTCTCCTTTTTCATTACTTTCTAAATGTATTCACATGTCTTATATTCTCAGCTGATGACCTGACTTCTTTGATACTTTAGCCATGAATAATTCTCCGAAAGTAGGCGATCCAGATACAGATCAAGCAATGCTCTATATCTCGAGAATTCTCTCTCTTACTGATCGGTGTCTTACGTGGCCAAAGGCAGAGGAAACTGAAACAACTACTGAATTTAACGGTCATTCTCATGCTGATGGCAGAAAACAAAAAACTGAATATGAAGAGATGCTCGCTCTTGCTTGAATCAGCTCTATAGGGTATTCCTCATGTTTTTCCGATCCTCCAGAATTGGTAAATTTTCTGAGAAAACTCTATATCCAAAAACAAGATGATTTCTTTATACTGTGAAGTGAATCTATGTGATTTACTTATGGGGATATACTTTACTATATAACATCCGACTTTACCCAGAGGAAACAAGAATTTCTACAATCACTCCAATATTTATCAGATAATTCTTGAAGAAGTTATGTTGTACGGGAATTTCAAAGAGACTATAACAAAGAACTTTCTGAACTTCGCATTATGAGTTCTCCAAAAAGTCTTTAATATGTGGTACGGGCTACGTATTCATGAAGTGCCATTTTCCAGTCTGGGAGAGTAATATCGGAAGTATTTATGAGTACTCATCGTATCGGTCGCTTAACTTCTGCATCATACGATGCCGTCGAAATAGGGATAATATTTGCAGGAAGATCAAGGAGCCTAACTATTTCTTTTGCATACTCATACCAGGTAATTCATCATATTGGTCAGGTGTTGGTAAAATGAAGTATTTGTCATTCATATTTCTCAGATTGTTCTATGACGATCCCGAGAGCATGGGAAAGATCTTGACAAGAAGTCGGTAACGTATAGCTATCATTTATTACAGAGATTTCTTTTTGTTTTTGTGCAAGTTCGAAAATCGAATTAATGAAGTTTCTATGTGCAGTAGTTCACATCTTTCCTCCATTAGTAAAATTCCCACCAAAAAGAGCACTTGTTCGCACAATGATTCCCTTTTTATATTCTTGCCTTATAAGGGTTTCGGCAATATATTTTGATATTCCATAATTATTGATGGGATTTGGAGTGTTATTCGGGCTATATCCGAATTCATTTTCGCCATCAAATACATAATCTGTAGAAAGAAAAATAAGGGAAGTATTGCATATACTTGCGACCTTAGCAACATGATAGGCTCAGAGAGTATTGACAGAAAAGGCTTGCATTCTTTCTTTTTCTGCATTTTTAACATCGGTATACGCCGCAAGATCGAGAATCATATCTGGTTCATAAAAGTGAACATTTTGAAGAACTGATTCAAAAGAAGTCACATCACATTGCGACCGAGTAAGAGCAATAATATCGAAATACATTTTTTGTGTTTCATTAAACTCAAAAGCAAGCATTCCTCATGCTCAAAGTATGAGTATTTTTTTCTTCATATTAAAAAATAGGTTTTTTTTGATAGGATGCGAATGATGGCAAGAGTTTGTCTTTTTCTGAAAGAATCGGAAAATGGATACTATACTCTTCCATGATATCTATCCAGTTAATAGCAAGGTCAGGATCATCCCAAATTATCCCATTCTCATAATCCTTATCATAAATAGCATCGCACTTATAGAGGATCTTTGCTTCTGGCGAAAGCGTGAGAAATCCATGTGCACATCAAGATGGAATAAAAAGAAGAGAGTGCTCATGGGATGAGAGGATATGTCATTCCCAATGATGAAATGTAGGTGAGTTTGTACGAAGATCTACTATAACATCATAGATGATTCCATCGATTGGTATGACAAGCTTTGCTTGAGGGTTTCTTGACTGAAAATGAAGTCATCTCAAGACTCATTTCCGAGAATAAGAGAGATTATCTTGGACAAATCTTGTATCGACACCAAGGGAAGTAAAGTCTGTTTCTTTATAAAGTTCTCAAAAATATCCCCGATTATCCTCATGCTCTTTTCTGGTAATTGCCTTTACTCACAAGATGGTAGTATCTTTTGCTAGAAAGTTCATATAAAAGTTATATCAGATTCGAGCGTTTTTTGAATTCCTTTATCCCATAGAATCTTCGGTTCCCAAGCAAGCTCATGTCGTATCTTCGAAGTGTCGATAGCATACCGAAAATCATGACCCAGACGATCAGTGATATAGGAAATCCGTGATTCATCTTTATCGAAAAATGCTAAAATAGATAAGATTACCTCTTTATTTGTCTTTGAATCCCCAGAAGCGATATTATAGATGGATCATTTTCTTCACTTTCGAAACACTTCCCAAATGGCGTCACAATGATCACTTACATAGATCCAGTCTCGAATATTTTCTCCATTTCCATAGAGACCTATATGCTTATTATTTCTGAGAAGGTCGATTGAGCGTGGTATGAGTTTTTCTTTATACTGAGACGGACCATACGTATTGGATCATCTTGTAATCACGAAATCAATGCCATATGTCCTTCCATATGCCATAACCAGCATCTCTGCTCATGCTTTTGATGCAGCATATGGTGAAGATGGACGAAAGACATCATCCTCTTTTGATAAATTCTTCCCAGGATTATCTCCATACACTTCATCAGTCGAGACATAGTGAAATCGGGATAAATTATATTCTCGATGAAGTTCGAGAAGATTGTTCGTTCCGAGAATATTAGTTTCGAGGAATATATCAGGAAGGTGGATCGATCGATCAACGTGTGTTTCTGCAGCAAAATGAATAATATCTGTAGGTTTATATTTTTCATATATCTTTTGAACGGATTCTTTATCACGGATATCCGCTTTTTCGAAAATATAGTTTTTACCCATGCTCACTTTTTCATCGATACGAGCGAGACAGCCGGCATACGTAACGCTATCAAGATTTACGAAACAGATTTCTTTATGAAGTAACGCAAAGGTATTGAGAAAATGTGAGGCGATAAAGCCAGCTCCTCATGTGATAATAATTGTTTGCATAGAGTAAAATATTTTATCCAACCATCCTCCCCTTCATTTCACTCTCCCCTCCTTCCCGGATAGAGTAGATACAACCACAGTAGTTTTGGCGAAATATATCGTGCCTTTTCGTATATTCGACAGATTTTTCAAATCCTCCACGTTTGCGAAATGGGATGTCGAGAAATTCGATTCCAAATTTTTGCGCGTATTTATGTCACATCGTAAAGAGTTTTTCGAGATCTTTTTTTGGACTGGTATTGAGACTCGAGGTATAGAGTGGGATTTTGAGTCGGTGTGCGAGCTTCGCAGAAACCATCATACGCATATCGTAACAGTATGTACATTTTTCTCATCTTTCAGGCGTATGTTCGACTCACTTGATACGCGTGAAAAAGTTTTTTACATCGTAGGCTCACTTTATATAGGGAATATTTTCGAGGGTACAGACTTTTACAAATGCCTCATAGCGTTTATCATGTTCTTCTTTTGGCTGAATGTTTGGATCATACCAAAAACAGATAACATCATAATCCTCACGAAGCTCGAGTATCGGCATCGTCGCATCAGGACCACAGCAGACATGGACAAGAATCTTTGGTTTCTGGATAATCTTTGGTCGGTAGATCCGATTCTCGAGAATATATTTCGATATTTTTTTTGAAAGCCCAGGGATGATGAAATCTGATTTTTCATCAAAATATGATTTTAGATCTGTATATTTTGGGATATATGCTCGAACTTCTGTCGAAGAAATAGTAGGAATATGAGAATCAGTAAAAAATTCAAAATTCGCCACTCCTTGCTGTTCCGTCATTGCGAGGAGATCTTTTTGTTCCTGTAAAAAGTCGACGTGGCAATCCATGTGTTGTTTTCCGGAACCTGGATTGCTTCGTTCCTCGCAATGACAGGAACGAGGTACAAATATTTTCTTCAGCACTTTTGCTGCATATCCATCCTCATCCCAGTCTGGCATAGACCTTATAACATCACTTCAAAATATATGGATAATATCATTTCCATATTTTTCTCGGGCGTAAATATCCACATCCTTTGTGATCATTTCTCCTATCCATTTTGTTACAAAGTAATTATCGATTATCACTCGAGGATCTGATATTTCAGCTGTAAAAATCTCAAGCATAACAAGACGATGTTCGTCACTGACATGATAGCTTTTATCGTTTCTTTTTCCTGAAGGAAGAATGATTATTTTTTCAGGATTTTTATAATAGAGAATCGCGCGAATAATGGCCGTATGTCACACATGCGGAGGATCAAAAGCTGCTCAAAATACGTAAACCATAAAGTGATTCTACCTATTTTAAAAAGAAAACAAGAAAAAATCCCGAAAAATTCGAGATTTAGAGAGGTTTTACTTTGGTATCCTGATATTTCTTTCCAAGTTCGTGCATAGCAGTCACTCTGAGGAATTGATTTTCTAGTTCGATAAGCTTCTTGGGATCTATTGTTTCACCATTTTCATTTTTATAGGCAATAATCATAGCTTCTGCTTCTTTTTTCTGTGATTCAATATATTCCAGATCAGTGAGTGCATCACTCGATTCGATAACATCAGCAAGGATGAGGCATTCATCTGGTGAAATATGGAGGACTCATCATCCGGTTGCAAATTCACTAGAATGCAAAGTCTTTCCTTCCATATATTCCACGAAAAGAATACCAGGACGAACGGCTGAAATAAGAGGCTCATGTCATGGAAGAATAGTGATTTGTCCAGCCTCGGTCATAATTACTATTTTTTCAAATTTCTCAGACTCTAAAATATTTCAGGATGCAGATATAATAGTAAGTTTCATAGTACAAAATAGGTTTTATTTCCCCTCACTGTCTTTAGCGAATGCTGCACGAACATCATCGATAGAACCTTTGTACATAAAAAATCTTTCAGGGATGCTATCGACATCACCTTCAGTGATAGCCCTAAATCCTTTGATAGTATCCTCGAGTTTTGCGTATACTCCAGGGGTTCCAGTAAACTGTTCAGCTACGAAAAATGGTTGAGAGAAAAATCTCTGGATTTTACGAGCACGAGTCACTGCGAGCTTGTCATCATCGGAAAGCTCATCCATACCGAGGATAGCGATAATATCCTGAAGTTCCTTATAACGCTGGAGGATTTGCTGACATTTTCGAGCAACATTGTAATGCTCATCACCGACGATTGCTGGAGAAAGTACTGTTGAAGTCGAATCAAGTGGATCTACCGCTGGATAGATTCCGAGCTCTGCGATTTGTCGAGAGAGTGTCACAGTCGAGTCAAGATGGGCAAATGTATTTGCTGGGGCTGGATCTGTGAGATCATCAGCTGGAACATATACTGCCTGAACGGAGGTAATAGAACCATTCTTCGTCGAAGCGATACGTTCCTGGAGTGTTCCCATATCGGTAGCAAGTGTCGGTTGGTATCATACTGCGGAGGGTATACGACCGAGAAGTGCTGAAATCTCAGAACCTGCCTGGGTAAAACGAAATATATTATCTATAAAGAGAAGAACGTCTTTTTTCTCGACATCTCGGAAGTACTCAGCCATAGTGAGTCAAGTCAGGGCAACTCGTGCACGAGGACCCGGAGCTTCGTTCATTTGACCAAAGACCATGGCAGTTTTACCGATCACTCCTGAATCTTTCATTTCATGATAGAGATCATTTCCTTCACGAGTACGCTCACCAACTCAGGCAACCACTGAGTATCCACCGTGTTCTGAGGCGATATTATGTATCAGTTCTTGCATGATAACCGTTTTCCCAACTCATGCACCACCAAAAAGTCATACCTTTCCTCACTTGAGCATCGGAGCAATAAGGTCAACGACTTTTATCCCGGTTTCAAATATTTCGCTTTTTGTCGAGAGTTCCTCAAAACTCGGAGACGTTCTATGAATTGGGTGTTTCAGAGGCTCTTTTGGAGCTTCTTCATTGTCGATTGGATCACCAAGAACGTTAAACATTCGTCCGAGAACACAGTCACCGACAGGAACCGATATAGGCGCACCAGTTGCAACGACTGTAAGTCCTCTTTTGACTCCATCTACTGGATTCATGGCAATCGTACGAACTGCCCCATCTCAGAGCTGTTGTTGCACTTCGAGAACGAGTTTTGTAGGAGCTCCCTCGACAACGAGCGCTTCATAAATCTCAGGAATATATCCATCATGAAACTCAACGTCGATAACGACACCAATAATTTTTGTAATAATACCTGT
>JANOWM010000052.1:0-8516 GCA_031417875.1 Candidatus Altimarinota bacterium | reverse complement strand
CCAATCACGGAGCTTGTAGTTTATTTTTTTATGACCAAATCCTTCATTTTCAGCCTTTTTTGAGAGAACATCTCGGGCTTCAGAAGAAGAAAGTCAGTCGTACAAAAGGGAATTTACGAGTATTCCATCTTCAGAAGTTGGCCTCTCTCCGTGATAAAACCAGTTCCAAAAGTATTTATGCCCTAACCATGTGATTTCATCATATACCTCTTCTTTTTTTACCCATTTCACCGTATGTTTCCCTTGTTCGATTTCTGATGGAATCTGATTATATGAAGTAAGTTTCACGTGGAAAACTCTGCCTATGCATTCCTGATTTCTGCCATTTTTTTTTGCACGATATCCTAAGCTTTTAGCATAGGATAAGTTTACTGCACCAATTATTTCAAAATCCGTATACCCTGTTTCTTCTATGATTTCTTTTCGTAGAGCTTCTATTTCGGATTCTCAATCCTCTATTCATCATCAAACAAGATGGATATGAGTGCCATTTGAGTGATTTTCGACTTCTAAAAGAATTTCTCACTTTTCATTTTCCAGTATGACATCAATTGTTTTCCTTTTTAAAGTTTCAATATTTTTTCGTGGTGCATCAATTCAGGTATACTCAAAGCTATTTGCGATGCTCTGTCGTATCTCCAAACTATATTGCTTCGCAAATTCAAAATCTCGAGCATCATGTGCTGGCACTGCCATCACCGCACCCGTTCCGTACGAGCCGAGGACATAATCAGCGATCCAAAGTGGAACAGATTCTCCATTATATGGATTTATCACGTATGATCCGGTAAAAACTCAGGACTTTTCTTTTCCTTCATTGGTTCGATCGAGATCTGATTTTCCTTTGACTCCTTCGATATATTTTTGACATACTTCTCTCTGGTCTCAAGTGATGAATGTATCAACACTCGGGTGATCTGGCGCGAGCACTGCATACGTCATACCAAAAACCGTATCTACGCGGGTCGTATAGACTCTGATAGATGGAACGATACTTTCGAGTAATTCAGAAAATTCGGTATATCCGTCATTCTTACAAAAATGTCCTGCCTGAGAAATATCAGTGTGCGCTACTGAGATACTATCAAAGTGTTTTTTGGCTTCATCAAATATGATATATTTATCGTTACTTGAAAGAAATATTTGCCAATTATTGACATGAGATTTGATTTTCTCAGGTGAATATGCCGTTTTCATAGAAACCAGCCCTACATCCCATCCAGGAAATCCGCTCCAATCCACATGATTATGGAGTCCATAAAAAATAGGAGCGACACAAAAAAGTCCATGAATCTTTTTTGTGAGTCTTTCGACAAAATGCATAGCGAGAAATCCTCCCGCAGAGTGACCGATGACGATAGAATCTTCATTCATTCTCTCTTTATATTCCTCAAGAGACGCTAATTGTTTTTCGAGATTTGGAGCGTATGGCTCAGGAAGTTCTGGCATAATCACTTCATATCCAGATTTTTCGAGTTCTCATTTGAGCCATATCTGCCAATGACGTTCTATCGTCGTACTCGTTTCCCAGCCATGGAGAACCAGAGCTACAGGTTTTCATTCGACTCTTTTCATCATCCGAAATTCACATCCTTCGCTCTTCCCTATCCAGTTACGCTGCATTTCTTTGATTCCTTCTGGCCAATCGAGAATATCAAGATCCGAGAGAAGTCGATCTGCATACTCGGTGATGCGAAGTACCCATTGGCGAATCTTTCGCTTTTCGACACGAGTCCCACAGCGGTCACACGTATTATCTGAGAGAACTTCCTCATTAGCAAGGCCTGTCTTACAGGATGGACAATAGTTGATCGGGAGATCCTGTTCGTAGACAAGTCACTTTTTAAAAAGTTCAGTAAAGATCCACTGTGTCCACCGGTAGTATCCTGGATCGGTCGTATCGACCATACGATCCCAGTCATAGGAAAATCCGAGATTTTTCATCTGTTCGATGAATGTCGCGATATTCTCAGCGGTGGTGATCGCAGGATGAGTTCCTGTTTTTATCGCATAGTTCTCTGCTGGAAGCCCGAACGCATCAAATCCCATCGGATGAAGAACGTTGTATCCATTCGCGTGATAATAGCGGGAGACGATATCTGTGGCTGTATACCCTTTTGGATGGCCGACGTGAAGTCCTGCTCCTGATGGATATGGGAACATATCGAGGATATATTTTTTTGGTTTGATTGTCTCATTTGTCGTCTCAAAAATCTTGTTTTCTGACCAAAATTTTTGCCATTTTTTTTCGATGGATATATGATCGTAGGGCATAAGCAAAAGTGAAAAATGAAATTAAAGCCCTTCCAATATAGCAAAAGTTGGGAAAAATACAATAAAAAATCCCACCTTTTTGGATGGGATTTTTTGTGATATGAACTATTGAGCAGCTGCTGTCAAAAGAGAAAGAATCCAAGAGACGATAGATGACGCGAGAAATATCACGACGAGACCGATACCAACCTGGATGAGGATAGTACGTCCTTTTTTCACCTTCTCTTCATCACCACCTGCTGTCATCATGAGAAATCCCCCATAGAGTCCGTATATCACGGCGATAATATAGAGAAATGTCGTAAAATAAGTAATTCCTTTTTGAATAGCTACTTCCAGTGTGTTTCCTGTACCTTGCAATCCTCCGTCAAGTGGTTTTGTACCGAATCCTATTGCAGCAAAACTATTAGCTGCGAGTGCGAGTGTACCGAAAGCTGAGTATCCAACGTATTGAATCTTATTCATAGAAAATAATAAAAAGAAGTAAACTAACAAGAATATAATATCAGGTAATATAGGCTTTGTCAAAAAAAAAATCTCGACTTCTCGAAAAAAGTGAGATTAATTCATAAAAAATGACGAAATAAGTTACTAGATAGTAACACTTGCTTCATCGAGGACTGGAGTAGCAGGAACGGCTGGAGCCTCTGGAGTCCGAGTAGACGCTGTAGAAGATATATTCATACGAACTTCGAGGACATATGGAAGAAGTGCCATATAACGAGCACGTTTAACCGCTCAAGCAAGCTTTTTTTGGTTTGCAAGCGTTGTTCCGCTATAGTAACGAGGAACAATCTTGTTAAATTTTGTGAGGTATTTTTTGAGAAATTCAGTATCTTTGTAGTCGATATGAGTGATTCCTGCCTCATCAATGGGGCAGAGTTTCTTTTTCTTTGTACTTTTTGGAGTAGCCATAAGTGAAAATATGAGGGGATAAAAAAAGTTGGCAGATTCCCGCCTTCGCTGGAATGACAGATAGGGATTTTAAAATTTGTCGCCTTCAAGATCTGAGAAGTCATCGAGTTCAGTGATTTCAGCCGGATCAGCACCGACAGCTTCGAAATCTTCTCTTTTTGAGAGGAAGATGAGTTCATGAGCGACGACTTCTGTTTTATGGAGCTTGGTTCCGTCTTCACGATCGATGATACGGGTTTTGAGTCTTCACTCAATATATACGAGTTTCCCTTTGACGAGAAATTGCTCAGTACGATCCGCGAGAGGACCCCATACGACACAGTTAGTATATTCAGCTTCGGAGAGAGATTCTCCAGTTGGACCTTTGTAGTAGCGATTCGTTGCAATAGTAAATGTTGCTATTTTTCTATCACCGGCAGTCGTTTTTATAAATGGATCTTTTGTGACATTTCAGATAAGGATAACTTTGTTAATAGTTCGCATAAGAGAATAATAAGTGATTAGTCTTCAATTCGTACAAACATAAACCGCCAAATATTGATCTTAATATTAAAGGCGTTCGTGACATCATTCCACGATCCATCTTCTTTCGAAAGTGTATAGAGGAGGTAATGTCCTGTTTTTGATCCGTGAATTCGATATGCGAGGTCACGTTCACCGGGATGATTTGATGATAGGATCTTAGCTTTCGCATGAGCGAATTCGGATTCTATCTGGGAGATGAGATCTGTCTTTTCTGCATCTGAAAGAGCAGGATTGATGATCATCATGAGTTCATATTGTCTCATAGTTCCTATGGGTTATATCTTTTTCGGAAAGGAAAAAGAAGGAAAATAAATTGCATATAAATAAATGCCAGCGGATTATAGTGGGAAGACGATAAAAAGCAAAACTTTTTTACGAGAGAAAAACCCCCATCTGCAAGTGAAAGAATTTGCAGAAAAAGAAAAGATTTGATAGAGTATAGTTATACCTGATGACACAAGACACCCTTCTATTTCTCCACCCTCGTTACGCATGACAATAAAAGCAAAGAAACCATCTCAAACACTCACTCATATCTTTGGAGTTACTAATGACCGAGAAGTGAGCAAGAAACTCATCGGAAAACTCATGCAATATAATATGAAATATGAAGAAATCACTCACGTGATACTCTCTCACTCGGAAAGAGCATTCCTCGATGCGAGACTCATTACCCTCGAAGAATACTATAGTGACATAAAAAATACCAAAAAAAGCGAGATAGAAACATTTTTAGCCTCTATCCCGGAATTTGAACTTCGAACCGCAGATCGGATATAGACCTATTCATAAATCACACCCTGTGCCCGTCATCCTGAGTGAAACGAAGGATCCAGGTATCGAAACATGGATTCTTCGTACCTCAGAATGACGAAACCACAAAAAAATATCAAAATTCGTAATTTTTCAGGAATTCTCCAGAGATTACTTAACGTCCTTGAAAGTGAACTCTACATGCTTGCGGAGTTTTTTATCATATTTATTGAGCTTGAGCTTTTCTCCTGCTGGAAGATTTTTCTTTTGTACTGGGTAGATGTACCAAGCGAGTTTTGATTCAGATTTCCCGATTTGGTATGTAGTTTTTCCTTTAGCCATAATTTTTAGATAGATGGGGCTTATATTATAGAAATTTTTGATTTTGCAAGTTTGTTTTTGCTTTTTTGTATTTTTTCTCTATATTTTCTCTTCAGATTCTTTATTTTTCTCCACATGTTTATCGATGAAGTACATCTCACTCTCAAAGCCTGAAGATGAGGTGATGGAATTATTTCTTGGAGACGAGAAAAGTATATCCCAAAATGAGGTCCTTATGGATGAGACGGCGGAAAATGAGGTGACGTCATCATACGAGCAACCACTCATGAAAATACGCTCTCAAAATTCCGACATATGAAAGTCATCGAGGCTGCTCACGGATGAAAAGGCGGAACACAGGAAATGCATGGAGAAACCTGAGAAGATCTCATCATCGAAGTGCCAGTAGGAACACTCATCACTGATCGAGATGACGGGGGTACGATTTTTGACTTTACCCGTGCATGAGAAGAGTACACTCTCTGCGAATGAGGGAGATGAGGGTTTTGAAATGCTCACTTCCCTTCATCGACGAGACAGGCTCCAAATTTTGCAGAACTCGGAGATTCATGAGATGTGAAAGATGTGACTATGGAACTCAAGCTCGTAGCCGATGTTGGCATCGTCGGTCTACCAAACGCTGGAAAATCCACAGTTATCCAGTCCCTCACCAATGTACGACCAAAAATTGCAGATTATGCATTTACGACACTTATTCCAAACCTTGGTGTCATGGAATGGAAAGGTCGCGCGCTCGTCATAGAAGATGTTCCAGGGCTCATCGAATGAGCAAGTACTGGAAAATGACTCGGGTTTCAATTTCTCAAACATATTGACCGTTGTCGAGTGATTATCCATCTTCTCGATGCGAGCGCGTGAGAAGAAGCTCTCGTCGAAAACTACAAAATCATAGAAAATGAACTCAAAACATGGAGAGATACTCATGCTTCTTTTGAGTGAGCCAGGGAAAGAAAAGAAATCATTGTCTTCTCAAAAACTGATATCTGCGATGCTGAAATGGTGGAAGAAATGGCGTCATACTTTGAAAAGAAAACAGGAAAAAAAGTCGCGCTCTCAATGTCGGCTGGAGCCTATATCCGAGTCGATGAACTCAAAGATCTCCTCATCAGAGAAATACCTGAAAATGAAGATGTCACTCCTCTCATCGATGAGAAGAAGCCAAAAGTCTATGATCTCAAACGTCAATCTGATCCAAAACATGTACGTATCACCAAACGAGAAGATGGTGACTTTGACGTTACTGGAGAAAGAATCGAAGAAATCGCACGCATGACGGACCTTCGTTATGCCGATGGAATCAATCGAATTTACGACGTTATGGAAAAACTCTCTGTCATAAAAAAGATAAAATCTATGGTCACCTCAGAGATGAACGAATGACGAATGTGATTTTTTGAATGAGAGGATGATATTCCATCACCAAATGTATGGATCAGTGGAAAGAAATTTTCACTCGAAAATATTATATTTATGAAATGAGACTAGTATGAATATTACCCTCCCAAAAGAACTCTCTGCACTCCTCGAAACCGAAACTATCGAACTCATCGATGTACGAAATAAAAGCGAGTATGATGAAGTACATATCCCTCTCGCAAAACTCATTCCGCTTCATCTCTTACCACTCAAGTGGAAGGAAATAGATACAAAGAAATCCATAATTTGTATCTGTCGAAGCGGAGGAAGGTCTGGCCAGGCATGTACCTTTCTCTCGACTGTAGGCATCACTGCATCAAATTTCGTTTGAGGGATGAATGATTTTGAGAAAGAATTCCCTCTAGAGGTCATCCATGGCGAAAAAAAGAAGTTTCTTGGTATTTTTTAAAACTCATCCCTCATTCATGCTTATGTTCACTATTTATACCAAAGACTATTGTCCATACTGTGTCCAGGCAAAAAATTTATTCGACTCTCTTTCTCTTGTGTATACTGAAATTGACGTCACTCATAATCCGGATATTCTTGCTGAAATTTATGCAAAATCTCATATGCGCACAGTTCCTCAGATATTTCACTGAGAAATTTGTCTCGGTGGGTACGACCAAATAGCAGCACTCCATGAGAAGTGAGAGCTCGTCAAACTCTCTAACTAGTCGGAAAATGGAGATACTCCAGGGAGTTCTATAGATTCTATAAGTGATCGAATAGTTGTCGCAAAATTGATATTTTTCGTAGAATATTCGAAATTCATATGATATGCACGATATTCTCCACCTGTGGTCTTAAATGGATAGAAAAATATAATTTGGGTTTTTTCTTGTGGGGGATTCTTTGTTTCATCAGATGCATCAATATTCGACATTATGAGTTCTTTTCCATTTTTCGTCGTGATAATTTCCTCTCGAATTCTTGTATCATCAAGGGTTCTATATCGTTCATAGAATGCCTGAAAAGTCTTTATATCTCATCTATAGAGATCTTCTTCATCGTAATATCATATATTAAAATAATCATCGATAGACTCATAAGTGGCTATTTTTAGATCTGCAAATGTACTATACTCAGAACTCAGTGTTAAAAATATTTGAGGACTTATTTTACTGCCAGCAATACTGATTCATTCCGTAATATATGCATAATCTGGGATATTTTTAAGGGTAAAGAATAAGGAGCTATAATCCGGAGGAAGTGGACTGGGATTTTTGAACTGGATTTTCTTTATCAAGCTTTTAGCTACATCATACGATTTTTTATCTTTATTCATGCCATCGTCTGCAATGATATGAATCGCACACATTGGTGATTTTTTTGAAACGATAAAGCTGGTAAGAAGCTTTGATCCATTTTTTTCCTTTTTAGCAAGACTTGTTGCCATATATATGTTTTTTTCACTATCAAGAAATGACCCACTTCGTTCATAGAGGGTACTAGTATCTTTTTCTCAGAGTGATGCCTGTGAAATATCGATAGATGTCTTTCATTTTGATGCATCTTTCGAACAAGCAATGACAATAGCTACTCTCTGTTTTTTATCGAGAAATCTATAATCAAATATAGATCCATCTAGAGATTCGTTAACACTTTTGAGTGTAAATCCATTCTTCTCCATGTCTTTTATTTCTACTTTTTTAGTGGAGATAAGGTTTGGATTTTTTGCAATGGATTCGATTTTTTTTATAAATGTGATGAATTCTTTGAGATTTCATCATCGGTATTTTTCGAGATTATCAGTTTTTCATGCGAGGAAGTCCCGAAGAATCTTCACAGGAATAATATATCCGATAACACCATTATCAGAGCTTACAGCATACGGAATTCCCACGAGTTTTCCATCTGGACCAAAGGCTCATCATCCGGAATTTCCGTGATCGATCGTCCCATCGAATTTGTATTTGTCTTCTTCCATGCCACCGATCTTCCCTTCTGTACGAGTAATGTTTGATCCACCAATTGCCGGAAATCCATAGACAATCACGCTATTGCCAATAGAAAGTGTCTTATCAGAAAATGTGAGTTTTTGGGTGGACTGAAGTGGAGTGGAGAGCTCAAGGAGAGCGAGATCTGCAATGCTATCATAAGAAATAAGCTTTGCCGTAGAAAAACAAACAGGATCTACTTTATTGGTCTCTTTCCTACAAAGCTCATAATATCATGTTGGATGAGAGGTACCGTCGAGAATAACATGTGCATTAGTGATAATACGTTTACTGTCTATCATAACGGCACTTCCCCATCCTGAAAAATCATAGTTCCCTGAGATAGCATCA
>JANOWM010000051.1:0-5624 GCA_031417875.1 Candidatus Altimarinota bacterium | reverse complement strand
TATACAGGAAATCCTCCAGGAGCTGGATGTAATAACACCAATGACGCGTGGATAGCTCTCCGAATTGCATGAGTCACCTATGGAAGTGACTGGACTGCATGGACGACGAATACGATGACATGAGGGGTCAGTGGGAACACGTATACAGGAAGAACCAATCTTACTCGTTTAGTTTGATGACTTACTTATACCGTCATTCTCGACTGGAGATATGTATCTCCAAATAAGTTTTTCAATATTGATTGGTCAGTAAATATCCCAGCAACAAATGTTAATAATGTTCGTTTTTATATCGCCAATGACTCAACGGTCGGTGGTGCAGATGCCGATGATACTGGGTATACCGGATCAGCTCCCTCTAAAACTGTCTGAGTTTTTGATAGTGTTCTCAATCAGCTTTCTGCTATCAGGTACCTCTCATGACTTCTGTGGACTGCAGAGCAAGCAAATGGGTGGAATACCGTACGAACACAGATAACAAATGGTGTCGATTTTACGAATGCCATCCAGACTACCGCGTGAGATCTCGGATTTTGAGTGAATTGGAATCTTGGAACCACTCCTGGAACTTATACGGGAGCACTCGAGTGGCGAATGCTTCCATATTCCACGTGAAGTATAGTTGATCTTGTTCCGTGAATCGGTACCCCAGAGTGACCTCTCATGGTCAGCTATCTCTCACAGGTGCCAGTTACTATCACCAATGCCGGAACGATATCATCGAGTGGAAACCATGTAACCGTTCTTACTCTTCCATGAACTATCACTGGACCTGCAAGTCCTTTTACGGATAATGGATGGTCGTGTGGAGCTCAAATTGGAGCGACGGTTACGTGTACAAAAACGACAACCCTTGCGAGCCTTTGAAGTGATACTTTCCGTATTCCCGTCACTCCAACACTTGCATCAAGTGGAACGACGGTTGTATTTACTGGAACTATATCAAATTCCTGAGATCTCATCATATCAAATAATTCAGCATTTTCTACCAATTTTGTCTCTGGATCGACTATCGTCGTGAATCCAGGGTGAGTGGCAAGTCCTCAGCTTTGGCTCAGGGCAGATAATGGAACCAACTGTTCCACGAGTGGATGTACGATCACTACTTGGACCAATAGTGGACTCGCATGAGTATGAGCCAATGGTGTGACTGCATCTGGAACAGTCATCTACAGTTCTGGATCGCTGATAAATGGCAATCCAACCCTTTATTTCAATAATGCCTCTTTAAATACCAATAACACCCTCTCAATCACCAGTATATTTTCGATATTTACCGTGTCAAAGATCTGAATTGGATGAAAATTTCCGATCGGATCTCAAACAGGGGTAACAAACGGCCTCGAATGGATAACAACTCCAACTTTTGATACTTTTAAGCTCTGGGCAGGTGCCACGAGTTATAGCGGAACGAACAGTTGAAACTCAAGTTTTCCAGCCATAACGAGCTCGACTCGGACCTCGACTGGAGTGGCTGCGTGAAGGACCAATGGATTTCAGTATCTCACAGGAACTCTTGCTACTGCCATTACTGCGAGCCGTATTCGTGTCGGATGACTCCCGACATCATCTGGATCACTCGCAAACATATGAGAAGTTATCATCTATAATACAACTCTTACTGGTACGAACCTAAATAAGGTGGAGTCCTATCTTGCGACCAAATACGGAATCACTCTCAGTCAAAATACTCCTACAAACTATACCCTTTCAAATAGTTCCATCTGACTCAATGGTACCATCATGACAGGATACCTATCAAATATTGCCTGAGTCGCTCGAGACGATAATTCAGCTCTTCTGCAAAAATCATCACAATCAGTAACCAATACCTGAGATATCCGAGTCACTGTAGGAAGCATCGGTACGAATTACAGTGCACTTTACTGGTGAAATAATGGTGGAGCCACTGGAAGCCTCGTAACTACTGATATATCGACCGGAAGTACTCGTATCACCCGCGAATGGAGATTTGAGGAAAATAATACTGATCTTGGGGCGCTGACGATATCTTACCCTATGAGTGCTCTTCCTATCTGATTTTCAGGTACACTCATGATGTTTGTAGATGCTGATTGAGTATTTGCCTCTGGAGCGTCATATATAACATGAACCCTCAATAGTACTGGAGGAATCTGGGATTTTAGTGCTACTATCTCTGATGGTGAATATATTACTTTTTGAAAAAATCCAACTGGTGACACTGCTCCTCCAGTTATTACCTCCATTTCTATAGCGAGTGGTTCACTCCTGCCTATTGGAAATTTTTCTCTCATGATGTGATACGTAGATACTGGATCGCTTATTAGTACTGGATCATTTACTGGACAGATTTTCTCATGGAATACCGGATCATCCACATGGAACGTGACGAATCTCGCGCCGACCTATATGAGCATCACAGGAACAACTTCTACCACTACATGACAACTCAGTATAAATAATCTTCCATCAGGAAAATATCGATTTGATATTGCGATAAGTGATAATGCTGGAAATACCTCGACAGGAAGCTATAGTTACTATATCGATGGGGTCATATGGAACATTAGTAGTGATAATTATAACATATGAGATTTACTCGGCAATGTCACAAAATTTGGTACTGGAGAACTTGTCATTACAATACAAACAGTATGAGCTGGATTTACCCTGGTGACCACTCCGATAACGAATCTTATTTCGAGTGCGCCAGCGACCATCAATTACTGGAATGGAACGATCGGGTGGGGATACGATCTCTGGAATGGTTTTTCTTATTCTGGAACTATTACCTCACACTCACCGAGCGTTACAATCGCCACACAAATACAAAGTATAAATACCTCAGGAGAAAAAAATACTTATACGTATCGTATCAAATACGGCGCCCTCGTAGACTCCATGCAAAATGCGGGCAACTATACTTCTCAAGTTTCTTTTACTCTTAACCTTACTTACTAAATCTTACTATGGAACCACTTCTTTTTTGGAATTTTCTTATCGCCATAGCACTTGGGGCTCTCATCGGAATAGAACGTGAGATGCCATGGAGTGGCACAAAGCCTGGGTGAGCTACCTGATTTGGGTGAATCAGGTCATACGCACTTCTTGCCCTTTTTTGAGCTATGGCCTCATGGCTGGATAGTGTCTCTGGGGCATGAAATTTTTGGAAAGCTATAGGAATAATTCTCTCAGGACTTATTATTCTTGCAGGATACATCTATTCTGCTTTTATCGCGAATCGCATGTGAGTGGCGAGTGAACTATCTGCTATTCTCGCATACTTTATAGGAACTGTCGTCATGGCTGGTTATCATACTATCGCTATTATTCTCGCAGTACTCATCGTGATACTTCTATCATCAAAAGAATATCTCACACGCCTCCAAGAAAAGTTTTCACGCATAGAACTCGGACATTCACTGAAATTTGCTGTTATCTCTCTCGTTGCACTCCCGCTTTTGCCAGATGAAAAATTTTCATTTCTTTCTATTGCTAATTGGTTTTTAGGGTGAGCATTTTCATGGGATCATCCGATTCTCACGATGCCATTTTTTAATCCCTACAGTATCTGGTTCTTTGTTGTTATTATGGCCGGTGTAGAGTATATCTGATACATTCTCTCAAAGGTGCTCGGAAATCGAGGAGGAATTGTGATATCTGGAGCTGTCGGCTGACTCATCTCATCGACTGCCACGACGGCTGCTATGACGAAACGAAGCTTAGAATATCCAGGAAACCGTTATGCTTATGCTACAGCTACACTGATTGCTTCGTGTATTATGTTTTTACGTGTTATTTTGGTATCAAGTTTTTATAACCCCAGTATCCTCATAACCATTCTTTTTCCTGCCACTATCATGCTTATAGTTCTTGGAGGTGCCGCCTATTACTACTATATTCTTTCAAAAAAGGAACGCCACGTTCATACAGAAGCGAAAAATGAGTATAAAAGTCCATTCGAGCTCGTTCCTGCTCTCCAGTTCGCTGGGATCGTCGTAGCTATAAAATTTATCGCGGGGATTGGACTCATCTACAAGGAACACATAAACGCATCTTTTTTCTATCCAACCCTTGGTGCACTCTCAGGACTCGCGGACGTCGACGCTATTACCTACGAAATGTCACTAAAATCTGCTGAGTGACTTCTGCCTATGGTGCTCGCATCTTCGACTATTCTCATCGCTGTAATGTCAAACAATATCGTCAAAGCATCAATCGCCTGACGTTTTGGTGAGAAAGTTTTTGGACGTGCCGTTATGAAAGGGTTTTCTCTTTCGATTCTCTCAGGAATTATCGTTATCATTTTCATGAATGTCCTTTTTGGATAAAAAAATGCCCATTATACAAACGAACATGAAATATTTCTTAATTTTTAAAAAGAAATATTTTTTTGTATTATAATTCACTACAAATTTAAATTGTCTAATGGATTTTCTTTGCAAAAAATTTGAAATTCACTACATTGATTTTGTACTCTACTTATTAACTTTTTTGTATATGAGCAACTCTCTTAACAAAGTGCAAATCATCGGAAATCTCACCGCAGAACCAGAGGTTCGTGAGACTCCAAACGGACAAAAAGTCGCAACTTTTTCTGTTGCAACCAATCGAAAATGGAAAGATGCTTCTGGTATGCTCCAAGAAGAAGTCGAATACCATAACTGTGTCGCATGGCGAGGACTCGCAGATATCGCAGAACAGTACATGCACAAAGGAAAAAAAGTCTACGTCGAAGGATATCTCAAAACAAGATCTTGGGATGACACGGCATGAGTAAAGCGCTATAAAACTGAAATCGTTTCGGATAACGTGATCCTTCTCGGTACACCAGGTGGAGCGAGTGAAGGGAATTACAGTGCTCCAGCCATGGAAGATAAGGCTCCTACTGAAGACATCAAACCTCACAAAGCAAAAGCAAAAAAAGAGGAAGAAATTTCTCTCGATGATATCCCATTTTAGAAAAAAACCCTCACAAGTAATCGTGAGGGTTTTTTCTTCCCGTCATCCCGCTCAGCGGGATCTTGCCCTATTCCTGTCATTCCTGCGAATGCAGGAATCTTATTTCTTCCCATCCTTTTGTGACCAAAAGGATGCAAAAGTCTCGGGGGAAAGCCAAACTCACTCAGTACTCGCTTCGCTTTTCGTGGTACTGTTTTTCATCACCGTTCAAACAGAGTCTTCCCCCCGAACCCCCATTCACTGTTTATCATCATTTCCATAAAACATTCAGCGTTTATTAAAGAGCAAACGATTGAAAAACCATAGAGATTTTTTACGTCGACTCTGGAGGAGTCATTATTTTATCTACCATTCATGGAACTGATCATGGCAGTTGTTGGAGACGATCCGAGAGTTCTTTCAAGCCTACTCTTGGAGAATCGGCATGAGTCTCCACAAAAGATCAAGGACCTACTTTTTGTGGATTACGATTTTGGTCTGGAACAGTAGGAATGGTCATAATTATAAATATGAGAAATATATACTACCATTATAGTCATTTTTACAGAGAATCAATACCTACTTCCTACAATCTACCACCAAATGCAACTTTTGAAATCAATGTTGCAGCAATTAGGTTTACATCTATAAATTGGTGGTATGATCAAATGAAAAACACAGATTCATGAAGGAGAACTTTA
>JANOWM010000050.1:0-11940 GCA_031417875.1 Candidatus Altimarinota bacterium | reverse complement strand
ATCCATGTGGTCATAGTGATTGTGTGAAATGAGAACGATATCAATCTTCGGAAGCTTATCAAAATCCACTCACACATCCATATAACGCTTTGGTCCAATCCATGAAATAGGGCTTATTCTTTCGCTCCATACAGGGTCAGTAATAATATTTATTCCGTCTATTTGTATAAGGACACTCGCATGTCAGATGAAAGTGATCTCGCAAGTGCCTTCTGGAACGTGTTTTTTTGGTTGGGCCTGAATAATAGGCCTTTGCGACCATTTTGTTCGTCTTTCGAAGATAAACCACTTGAAAAATGCTCGTATTTTATTATATTTTCAGCGGTAGGACTCTACTCTATAGGACTCACGCTTAGTCCAGCCAATATTTATAAAGTGTTCGCCGTCATAGTGATCACTCTTATCGAATTTTCCACCTCGTGAAGCATAGAGAAAATCCCCGACAGTCATACTCAGGATAAAAAGTAGGAGGACTGCCAAGATGACAATGATAAAAGTAATGAAAATCATATATTCGCGAAAGTATAGAGATAACTAAAAAAAATGCAAAATGAAGTCACAGATTATTGACTATTATTTTATTTATGATATTATACTTTTATTCTAATCAGTATACTTATGTGAAAAGATGTAAATTCGGAAAATTCATGACTGGAATCTACAGGCATACAATATCTCGAGTGATCATATCCTCCAAAAATATGGGCGTGACATTTTTCTTTTCCAACGACGGTTAAGTTTAATCAATTTTTACGAAAAGTGTGTCAATTCTGAGAGTATAGTGAAAAAGTGAGCAGCTGAGATTTGGAAATTCCTTTCGGTATACAAGATAAGATACGTGATAGATGTGAAAAATTGGTAACATTACTTGATTTACCAACATGAGTAGTTACTTCGAAAGAAGAGAAGCAGATTCCCCGAGAACCGAGCAATCTCTTAACACGAACAGAGTTGATGAGTAGGAACATTCCATGACTTAATCCTCAAGTATGGACTACTATACAGCAAAACAACCGAGATTGGTTTCAAAAGATTCGACCGAATGATCTCTCATCACCACTATGATTAAAGTCAGAGTATCAGGAGGTCTTTTTAGCTGAAGCATCGAGGAGATATAGACAATCAACAGCTATCATAGCCAAAGGGAAGTCTTCCATTAAAAATTTGTTTTAAAGGCAAGACTGAATATAGCTTTCGAGTATGAGACGGGCTGACTCACTGTCGATGTCTCCTTTCATTCACATTTCATCAAATCCGATGATCGCTTCGCTCGTCGTAAGGCGCTCATCGTGGAGGATAATAGGAATATCGATGATTTTTTCGAGTTTTCTTGCAAATGCCATGACACGTTGACCATGTGGTGACATACTCCCATCGATGTGGTAGGGCATACCGATGATGAGGGCAGTTGCTTTTTTTTCTTCTATGATTTTTGGAATTTCTCTTGTGAGATCTTTTGTCGGGAGAGTTTTATATGGCAGACAAATTCCTTCGATAGAATAGGCAATACCTGTTTTCCATTTTCCATAGTCGAGTGCGATGAGGACGGGGGATTTCATATTAAGCTTCAAGAACTTTGATAGAAATAATCATCTTTGCAAGCGTATCTCTCGTTATGTGGAAATAGACAAGATGTTCTCCAGGAGTTTTTATATGCGTTTTATTTGGGAGTTTGACGTCTCATTTTTCAAAAGGGATTCCATATTTCTCTCTCACGCGTGAGATGATTTCATGCTCAGAGAGTCCTCAAAATACTTTTGTTCATTTTCATTTGAGAGAAAATTCGAGTCTTTGTCCATCGAGCATTTTCTGTATTTCAAACGCTTTTTCGAGTTTCATACGAGCCATTTCTTTTGCTCTTTTTTTATCTTGTTCGATTTTTTTCAGTCTTTCTGCATTTACCTCGCGTGCGAGTCATTTTGGGATAAAAGAATTGCGAGCTTGACCCGCAGAGATCTCGATAATTTCTCATCTTCTCCCGATATGAGCGATATCCTGGAGAAGTTCGATGGTGAGCTTTGAGGTAGTCATATGACTACTATATCCGAAAATCCAAACAGTTCAAGAAAAGTGTTATTTTTCACAATCCATTTTAGAGAAATATTCCCTATTAGGCAAAAGAGTCATTTCAAAGTGGAGAATAGGATTGATAGCTTCTCTCATAGGAAGTTCTTGAGTATTTACTAATTGCTTTCGTCATCGAGCATCAATCTCTGCTAGTACAAAACGATACATAGTTGGCATATCTGCTTGCTGAAAGTCACTCGGTGTTACATTCATTTGCATGGCCGAGATAGGTAGCATTGCCGTTTGGAAACGGATAAATATCTCTTTAGTAAGATTTCGCGCGAGTGAAGCATTTTGAGCTTCACATATTTTTTTCCAGTCAATAGGAACTTCTCGTGAAGCATAACCACCTCATGTAGTAGCTGCTGCGGCAAGTATGATAGGAGCCAGAAGTGAAGACATATAAAAAAATTATTCAGATATTTATATTTTAAAAATGCTTATTGTCAATAAAAAGAGAAGAAAATTTTGACTTTCTGTTTTTTTCACTATAATCCGCCTGTCAATTTCCGAATTATTGGGGTATCGCCAAGTGGTAAGGCAGCGGACTTTGACTCCGCCATTCCTAGGTTCGAATCCTAGTACCCCAACCATATAAAACCGAGCTCGCAGACCCACATGCCTGCGAGATACATACTAGCCAAATTGGCTTAAAATAGAAGAGATTCTCCTAAATGGAGAATCTCTTTATTATTTATTTTTTTATGGTTGTGTAGATGTCCTAGATGCTACCGAAGGTAGGATTCGAACCTTTTATGTTACTAAAAATGAGTCTCTTTTTTCTATGAAAACCTTCTTATCTTTTAGGATAATATCAGCATGAATCATTCAGAGTATTTCTCGTTTTTCATCTTTACTCCCATTGGCAATCATATACCGCATATACTCTCTGAGGTTAATTTGTTTTGCTGAAACTACATCTCGAGAGTCTTTTTTGAGAAGTTGAGATTGGAAGAGGTTATACCTTCGTATTTCTTCTTTGAGACTATCTGACACTGATACGGTATTTATATCTATGGTATCCATCATATCAAGTAGCTGAACTATCAGAGCATCTTCTCGAATCATAGCATTGGGGCAATGATGATCATGGAATTTTGTACAGTGGTAGTATACATAACTTTTGGGTTCTTTTTGTCCAAGTATTTTCTTGAATTTCTCTTGAGCAGTTATTCCAGATCCACACATCCCACATTTGAGTATTTTCGTAAATTCGAAGTTCTTGTTTCTTGGTCTGTATCTTGGAGAGAGATTAAGCTGATCTTGGACTTCATCAAAGATTTCTTTGGTAATAATCGGTTCATAATTTCCTGTACACCAATTTCCACTCCCTCTGGGATATTCATACATCCCATAATACATAGGATTATTGAGAGTCCTGTATATTGCTGATGTGGCTATCATTTTTCCTGTATGACTTCTCATAGGGGTTTCTTCAAGGAGCCATCTCTGTATTGCTCTCCCACTCATTCCTTCATGAGCTACTTTCTCAAATATTAGGGCTATATAGGGAGCTCTTTCAGGATCGAGAGTTATCCTTCATCCATTTCGGATATAGCTTCTATCATTCAAATATCCAAGTGGTGCTTTATGAGGAAGATGTCCAGTTTCTGCTTTTGTTTTGAGTCAGCGGATTACATTGATACTTCTGTTATCATTTTCGAGTTTTGCTTGAGAGCAGAGTATCATCAGGAGGAATTTCTCATTCGGAGCATTTTTGAATATCTGACCATTGGTTCGTATCTCCTGAAGCTTTCATTGATCCATGAGATCTACTATTGATCCAAGATCTCCTGCATTTCTCGAGAGTCTATCTGGTGCCCATGAGAGGATAGAATTGTACCGAGATTGCTTGAGTCATTCGAGGAGAGCATTGAATCCTTCACGAGCCCCTGAGGCTTTCGCAGATTTGCTCTCCCGTATGATCTCTACAATATTTAGATTATCCCTTTCTGCTACCTTTCTCATTGCTACAATCTGGGAATCGAGTGAGAGTGCCTGTCGTTCATCATCTTCTGATGATTTTCTTACATAGAGACAATAGGTTCGAACGAGTGTTTCCTCTCAGAATGACCTCACGTTTTCCCATGGATTTCAACCTTGTGTTTGAATCTTCTTGGATGAAGTGATTGGTTTTTCTAGAGTAGATATCATAGTCTTATAGTTATTTATTCTATAACACCATATATGTATTTTTCCACTCACAAGTCTAGGCAAAAGACGAAGAAAAGAGATTAAAACGTTCAAACATAGAAACAATGATCTTTTTTCTCGAATACTGCCGTTACCATCATTGTAAGTGCATCTACAAGATCATCATGTCGTTCTTTTCCAAATCACACAAGTTGTTCAACGAGCATTCTTCAGGCTTCAGTTCTTGGAAATTGAATCTTGCCTGTACGTATAAGATCAGTAATAAGAATAAGTCTTTCTCGTTTAGATCCTGTTGGTCTCCGACCAATCACATCCATTTTTGAATTCTTCTTGAGGAATTTCTCCATTGCAATTTGATATCCAACGGTTTCTATATAAATCTCATGCTTCTCTATACCATAAACATCAGAGTTTTTCTTATGATAAAACTCAAGAGTATCCACTGTCGTTGGGAAATCCATTTTTCTTGCAAGAGCATCCACAATATATATCATCTTATGCTTATGTTTTCCCCAAACGGATCCTGTCACAAAAGCTGTATAATCTGCTGAATCTGACTCTGAGATGGCAAGATCTACTCATGTAGCAAGCTGATGAGGATGAGTTGGTCGAGTATCTTCAAAAGATTCCTTATATCCATCCATATTCCGACTGATGATGGTCGGTCATCGTTCGGGAAGTACATCATACCAGTGAATCCACTCTGGATAGACTACCTGTCATTCGGCTCCTGCATCTTCGAGAAGATACTCTGTTCTCCAAGCAACCTCACTTCAAATCGTTTCTTTGAGTTCTTTTATATCCTGTTCGGAATATCTCTCACTCCAGAGACACTTCCCATTTTCATCGAGAAGTGGGTATTTGCGAAAGATTCATGACTTTTGTCCATTCTCAATCCTCTCCCTCATACGCATGAGTAAAGAATCTCTATGAAGCATATTTCCTACGAGGAATACACGAGTTTTCTTAATATCTCCAAGAGGAATGAGTTCTTTTGTAAACCACTCAAATAGCTTATCTCGTCACTCACGAGTTTTGGCAGATTGAAGATCTTCTATATCGTCTGCGATAATGAGTTGTGGTCGATAATTTCGGTGTCTCATTCATCGGGTCGATTGATCTACAGATATAACTGTAATACGAACTTCTGAGTTGCAAAGTACAATAGATGATGCATTGAATTCGTCTCACTCTTCTCGAAATGGTCAGAGATCTTTAACGAAGAGTGGATTATTTTCAATCTCCTCTTTCAAGTTTTTCATATAGAGTTTTGCTTGTCACTGTGTTTGAGCAACAATAACAATGAATTTATACTCATGTTTCCCGAGAATACACCAGAGTGGGAATGCCGTATTTATAATAGTCGACTTTCCTGATCATCGAAACGCCATAATAGTAGTAAAGCGATTTTTCTCATCTTCAATAAGATGGAATATTTCTTTATGGAACCATGCCATTGGAGCAGTAATATAGTGAGAGAAGTATATCTCAAAAAAAAGTTGAAAGCTCTCACGAGCAAGCTCTCTTCGAATAACCGTAGATTTTTCTATGGCTTTTAGATCCTTTGGATTAATTTGTCATTGTTGTGTCATAATAAGGAAGTAATTGTATAAAATAGGAAATGAATATCGGAAACTATTCTTTTGATTTGTATGTTTTGAGGACTCGCCGAACGATTTCTTTTTGTTCTTTGGTGAGTTCTTCTTTATCTTGAGTATCTACTATCTCAAGCTTATTGCCATATGACGTATGACGTGATCTGAGCAAAAAGCAATGGCAGTCATATTTCCATCCTTTATAGCCTTGAGAAGTTGGGACTCTGCAAGATCATTCATCATGGCAACTCATTTTGAGAGAGCCTCTCGGGATGCCTTTGCAAATACTTTGTCAGATTGCATCCATCGGTAATACGTAGACCGACCTACACCGCTTTTCTCACATGCTATTTGCACGATAGGAGTCTTTTCGAGATGTTCGAGAAGAAGCTTCTTCTCTTGTTTTATGCGAGTTTGTAATCCTGTAGAAGTCATAATATTTATGCATGAGAAATGGAAGAGGATTCAGAGTCCGATGCCTTATTGAATTTGAGAGCTGTTTTTCCTGTGAGCTCTTCCCATCGTTTGATAATACGAGAAATATAGACAGGATTCTGTTCGACCATCACACAGATTCGTCAGGTTTGCTCTGATGCAATAAGCGTACTTCATGATCCTCAGAATGGATCATATATTGTGTCTCATATCCGAGTGGAGTTCAGTATGAGCTCACGGAGGAGTGGAATCGGCTTCATCGTAGGATGAATCGTATTCTTGCGAACTTTTGCGAATGCGAGAACACTCTTCGATTTTCCTCAATAGAATGCATGTTTTCCATGCCAACCATAAGCAATAAGTTCATGTTGAGGAAGGTAGTCGAGTCGTCAGATAATTGCACTATCTTTTACCCATACGATGAGTTGAGAGAACTTCCAACCAGCTCGCATCATCCCATCTCGGAGAGCAAATATCATCTTGTCAGCATTGAAGATATAGCTTGCATTCTTTTCTCTGAGAAATGGAATAATCGGTCGCATCCATGCTTCGGTAAATCGAGCGTATTCTTCATCGGTTTGGAATCCGTCATTCGCAATATCTTCATGTACTTTCGTACTCTCATTGAATCCTTCTTTTGAGGCTACATAATCGATTCCATATGGAGGGTCTGTAAGGAGGAGTTGAAGGTCTTTTCCTTTGAGTATTCTTTCTATGGATCTCGAATCTCGAGAATCTGCACAGAGTAGTACGTGTTCTCCAAGGAGAAATATATCTCCGTGAACAATAGATGTTTCATTAGTTAAGTTTTCTTGCTTTTGTTCCTGTAAGTTGTTCATAGCGTTTAATAATTAGGTCAATAAATATAGGTTCATGTTCCATGAGGACAGCTCTTCGCTTCAATTGATCACAAGCAATGAGAGTACTTCCAGATCATCCGAAGAGATCAATCACGGTATCTCATACCTTTGTGCAACGTTTGAGGGGCTTCTCATGAAGTGTTGGAGGTTTTTCCGTCGGATGCTCATAATCTCCAACTGAAAGTCGTTTAGCGAGCCAAATATCGAAGAGGTCGATGATATCATCGAGAGCCTGATTTCCGACAGATACTTCTTTGTCGAGTATCTCATGGAGATTGCGAAATTCGGTCGAGAGTGATGGTTTTCATTTCGTACCGTATACACACGGCTCATATGCTCGGTTGAATGCGACATTTGGAGTGGCATTCATGTTATTTTTGATCCAGAGACACACTCTTCGTGGAAGTACACCGAGTGACTCATAGAGTGACTGAATAAGACCGATCATATTCGGATCACACCACATGAAGATATGAGTATCTTTCTCAGCATATCGCAATCCGTTATGAAGAGCTTTTTCGAGAAATAGAAAGTAGTCTTCTTTCGATTTGGTATCATTTGTTTTCTTCCCCCCATAACTTTTTCCATTACTCAGACCTTTTGAATAATCGAGTCAAATGTTATATGGAGGGTCATAGTAGAGCATGGAGATACGAGAATTCGGAGGAATTACTTCAAGTAACTTTTTCACATCATCTTCATTCGTTGAATCTCAACACATGATCCGATGATCTCCAAGTGCATATATATCTCCAATCTTTGCTGTAGGAGTCATGATTGCTTCGAGTTCTTTTTCTACATCAAATCCATCTTCTTCGACTCCAAGCATCTCATCCCAAATTGAGGAAAGTTCAGAGTTATCAAACCCGACATCGAGAAGAAGTGAAAGATCGAGATCTTTCAGAAGCTCGAAATCCCACTCTCCTGTATTCTGATTAAGTCTCAGATTGAGTTCTTTTTCTCAGTCTATATCAAGGTCGAGATAAATGACAGGAACTTCTGTCATACTGAGCTCTTTTGCCACCTTAAGTCGAAAATGACCTCCGATGACGATATTCATGCGATCAGGATGACGATTGACTATAATCGGATCGACCAATCCATATCGAGAAATACTTTCTTTAAGATGTTCTATTTGTTTTGGTGTATGCTTACGAGGATTGTACTCTGCAGGATTCAGAATATCTACCTGTACATATATTATCTCATATGAGATATCTGGAATGATTTTTTCTGATGACATAAGAGTGAAATAAAAGGATATAGTGAAGTGTTGACTCCCTCTATAACTTAATAATGGGTATGTCACTGAGATACAAAATGATTTTTCTTTTTCTTTTTATTTCCTTTTAAAATACAAAAAAACTCCATATACAATTTATGAAGTTTTTTAAAATAATGTGTGGAGGTTTGTCACCGAGAAGTTATTTTCTATCTTTAGGCGGGAATGGATCTCATCCATAACTATTTCCCATTGCAATCTTTCAATCTTTATTTTGAATCTTTAGTTCTAATCATTGATTTTTCGCTATATCAGATGCTTTTTTCATTGCATCTACTTTTGTGGTAGCATGAGCAGAGTCTCTTTGAGATCATTCACGATGAACTCTCCATCAACCATCTCAGTTTGGAGAAACCCATATCTGTTTTCTGTTAGGCATATTTGGAAATTAAAGGGATAAACGAACTCTCCTATTCTTCCAAGGAAAGCTTATCCATCTCATTATACTTATTTTCTAATTCTTTCAAGAAAACTAAGTCATCTTCTCCATCTGGCTTTATTTTAAGGGCTCTTTTTTGTGATGTAATTGCATTCTGATAATTTGCAGTGTTTTCTTTATTTCTTTCTGAAGACTCACCAATTTGATAGTGTGTATCTGCAATTTCCCTGTGTATTGTGTATTTTTTATCATCGTCAGTTTGCACAAATTCCTTTCTTAAAATATCATCTAATAAATCTAGAGCATTTTCATATTCTGATTTCATTCTCCAAGTATTTACCTTGAATAACAATTGCATAAACTGATGTTCTTGGTCCCAACTCTTTCTTTGATCTCTCATTTCATTTAAAATGTCAGTATATTTTTCAACACTATCATTTATTTTAAATCCACTATACACAAAAAATACTGCAAAAATAGTTGAGAGAATGCTCATTAATGTCATCCACTTATCACTATTATCTTTCTTTTCTTCTAGATATTTTTCGAAACTTTTATTTATCTCTGTTTTACTCATATTTTCTATTCATACGAGTCTTGAGATTGGACTTAAAACAGTATCCTGTTGTGCAATCTGACTCTTGAATCCGATAGTTATAGAATAATCTGTTTTTGATATTTCTATAAATCCACTAAATATCATCGAAACAATTATGAATAGTCATGAAATGACGTAAAAAGGAGTTTTAGTAGTAAATATATTCATAGTATTGAAATAATTCTCAATTATTATTTAATTAAATATCTCTTCGAGTGTTTCTTCTTTAGTTGTATCCAACAAATTATGATTGATACCAATTGTTAGAAGAGGTAAATATCTATTGCCTATATTTTTTATTGGATCAGATGATAATCAAAATATCTTTTTTAAATCATCTGAAAATCTTTCTTTAGCTTTCTTTATATTTCAAGGAATGAGTTCTGTTTCCCATTCAAATGTTCACTTTAGTGCTAAAAATAATAGTATTCTTCAGGATTTTGACACTCCTCATCGTACAGTATCTTCTAGTTCCAATTCATGAAAATTTGTTAATTTTATTCTTTTTCAATAGAGATATAGATCGGCTGTCCAATTTTTTGCATTATTTCATCCATTTCAAGTAACTTGTATATTCAAATCTTTCCATTCCACTCATTCAGGAAGAGGCATATCTAAGAAAGCGAAATTATTTGGATTCTTTTTGGCTAGTTCTATCTCCTCAAAATATAGGTCAGTAGACATATTGGATAATGTACTAACAAGCTCGGGTGTAATATTTGGTATCTTACGGAATTTATTCGCCATTCTGTCAGTAGTTTCTGCTCTATTTCCAAAACCGTTTCCCTGATAATCCACTCAAACTCTCATCGAAGTTGTTTCAATTTGTGGTGCTGGAGCATGGGATGGCTGTATAGGAATTGATACGGGAGAAGATATAGATGGAACTCATCAAAATCTTTCTCATGATGAAATAGATGGAGCACTTGGTATTCATCGTCAGAAGGATTGCATTCATCATCACTGAAAAGAAAATGAAGCTCGTTGGAATGTTCAAGATGGAATTCAGACCATATAAATAAAAGTTAATTATCCACGAGGAGGAAATGGATCTTTGCCATGAGAATCAGAACCACCGATCCTACCATCACGATTTTGAATTTTGAGTTCAGCTCATTTATTTTGAGCTATTTCTCGAGCTCGATCAACAGCTTGAGCTTTTGTGTCTGTGTGAGCAGAATCACGTTTTGCTCATGGTGAGTGAACTTTCCATCCATCTTCGCCATTCGGAGAAACCCATACTTGATTTGTCATAGTGTGTAAAAATTAAAAAATAGAACTTGGAAATGATTTCACGAAGACTCATTGAATCAAAAAATCTTCCTGCAGAATTATCGGTTTATGTTTTGGATTATCAGAATGTGGAATAAGAGCAATACTATCTCAGAGATATTTTATTTCTTTTATGGTGGCCTCATCATCTATAAGTGCAACTACAATTTCTCAATCTCTTGCCGTATTTTGTTCTCGAACAAGTATCAAGTCTCGGTCATGAATATTTTCTTCATTCATTGAATCTCACTTTGCTCGGAGAAAGAAATATTTATAAGGAGCTGAGGCTACTTGGGTAGAGACTGGAATTTTTGCTTCTATATTTTCTTCAGCAAAAATAGGAGTTCAACAAGCGACAGTTCATATTAATGGGACGTCTATTGTTGTTTGTCCAATAGTCTGGAGTCCTCAAAGAAATATACTTCAATTTTCTTTCTTAATATATCATTTTTCTATAAGACTATTAACGAGTAGTTGAATTGATCGAGGAGATGCGTATCAAAGTTCTTCTTGAATGAAACGAATAGACGGGGCCGAATGACTCTGCCTTATATGTGCTCGAATAATATCAAGTACTTCTTTCTCTTTTGGTTTTATCATACTTGTATAAAAAAATAATACGATTTATATATTTATAGTATACAATACGAAATTAAATGCAAGTAATTTTTTATGAACGAGATATAAACTTGATAAAATAGTGTTTCTAAGTATATTCCTGAAGCCAGAATCTTATTTATTTAACTTACTTTTTTAGTTGCCCATAAGCGATTAGAAGGGAGGATTGTATCCTCACCTCCTTTTGTTGCTTATGGCACTAAATGAGTAAGATTCTGGCGAATCAACGGGGACCAATCCTCCCTTTTTGTTTCGCCAGAGTCGACGATTTTGGTATTTACCTTTGTAAATACCTTTTATTATGTCCAAAGAACAAGAACTCCTTGCTAAAATTAAGGAACTCGAAACTGAACTCCAACAAACCAAAAAACAAAAACGGTATGGGCTCGTTTGGGAAGATAAGCCAGAAGATATTATAGAAAAATGTAAAAATGAACTTCCAATACTAGTAGAAGATAATTCAAAAAGAATCACTGAGTGATGAGATGATTTGACTCATATTTTGATTGAAGGAGATAATTATCATGCATTATCAGTTCTTGCTTATACACACGAGAAAAAAATAGATGTAATCTATATAGATCCGCCATACAATACTGGCAATAAAGATTTTATATATAATGATACATTCATAGATAGGGAGGATAGTTTTCGTCATTCAAAATGGCTTTCTTTTGTTG
>JANOWM010000049.1:0-6829 GCA_031417875.1 Candidatus Altimarinota bacterium | reverse complement strand
AGGACGTTTATCTGGACGTGCTTCAACCGCACGAGAAAGCTGAGAGAGGGCAATCACTGGTACATCGAGTTCACGAGCAAGAGCCTTGAGCCCACGGGAAATATCAGAGATTTCTTGAACACGATTCATACTATTACCACTCGACATAAGCTGAAGGTAATCGATGATGACAAGATCAAGTCCTGATTCCATCTTGAGACGACGAGCTTTACTTTTTATTTCCACGAGGCCAGCTCCAGCTGGAGAATCATCGATATAGATTTTTGAACGAGAAAGTTTTTCGAGGGCATCTCCCATTTTAGAAAATTCTGATTCTGAGAGTTTTCATTTCTGAAGTTTCCAACTATCGACCGCCATAGCTGCCGAAATAAGCCTATCAGTGAGTTGTTCTTTCGACATTTCGAGGGAAAATATTGCTACATTTCTTCATTTTTCTGCGACATTTTGTGCAAAATTCAGTGCCATGGCACTTTTTCCCATCGATGGACGGGCTGCAAGGACTATAAGGTCTCATCGTTTGAATCCTGAAAGTTTATTATCAAAGCTCGGATATCCACTAGAGATGCTATTTCTCTCTGCCATTTCAGGATCTGCATGGATAGCAGCAAATTCCTCGTACCTGGCATTCAAAATATCTCGTATTGGCACGAGTTTGTTTTGGATGAATGTTTGAGTGACTCAAAAAAGTGATTTCTCTGATTTTTCAAGGAGTGCAGGAGTTTCAGTGGCTTCATCGTATCCATGCATAATGATTTCATTTCCAGCACGAATGAGTTTTCGCAGAACTGATTTATTTTTTACTATCTGCGCATACTGAAAAATATTTGCACTGGTAAAAGTGCTATTCATGAGTTCCGCAAGAAATTCATTTCCTCCGATCGATTCAAGTTGCTTCCTATCATCGACCACTTCTCGTACGGTAATGCTGTCTATCGGTCTATTTCTCGCAAATAAATCCATCATAGCACTGTAGACAGAGCTATGAGCTGGATCATAAAAATCTTCTGGAGCTAAAAGATTGGCGACCAGGATAATACCTTCTTTGTCTATAAGAATACTTCAGAGAACTCAGCGTTCTGCTTCGATGCTGTGTGGGGGGGTAGAGAGAGCCAAAAGGGAAGAAGGATTAATATAGGTAAAAGAGATATTCTATTTTTCACCGAAGTTTCCAGCGAGTTCTTCTTCCATCATCAGTTTTTGAAGGGTTTCGGTGATTTCACCATTGTATGGAGTGAGATTCTTGAGGCGCTTAAGAGTTTCTATGGCATCTTTTCGTTTTCAAAGTTCGAGCTCTGCTTCTGACATGAGCGAGAGGACTTCCGGATTATTTGGCCATTGTTTGAGATATTTTTTCATATACATATGTCCGTCGCTCGCATTTCCGAGTTCATGACAAAGATGAGAAAGTATGTAGAGAGTTCCTTCGTTTTCTCCTCCGAGAGTAAGTATTTTTTTATAAATTTCAAAAGCAATCGAATATCTTTTTTGTATAATAAGAACATTTCCGAGTTTCTCAAGGATCTCTATATTATCACTATAGTCAGTTGCAAGATCTTTATAGACATATTCTGCCTTCTCAAAATGCCTTTCTGCCTCATAGAGAGTTCCGAGAAGGAGATTGAGTTCACGATGAGACTTATCGAGTGCAAGTCATTGGATAATAAGTGTTCGTGCCTCATGGGTTTGTCCTCGGGCAATCAAGGTTTTGATTGTATTTATGAGCGCGAATACCGTTTCATTATTGTTTTTTGGTGTTGCTGATGGGATCGTTGGCTCCTCTATTTGAGGAGTATTCTCGATTTTCGTATTGATCTCGTCAGTTTGCTCATCATCTTTTATCACTCCCTCCTTTATTTCTGGAATATGTATATCGACACTTGACGTAACCGTATCTTCAGGAGACACCTCTTCTTTTGTTTCGATCTGTATGTCGGGAGACATTTCTATTTTTTCTAATACTTCATGTTCTATAAGGTCAGTTACCTCTTCACTATGATGAAGGCTTGATTCTTTATTTTCTTTTTCCGTATGAGTTGCCTCGACGATAGCAACATATTCCTCGTAGAGTGCTGATTCTTGTTTATGAGTTTCTGTTTCTCACTCTGGTTCTATTTCTCGTTCTCCTTCTGGTGCCAATTCTCATTTTATTTCCGCCTTTCATTCATCTTGTTCATCAGCTATATTTGCTTTCGCTGAGTCTATTTGAGGCGTTATTTCGGGGCTAGATACCTCAGTGGAGGAGTCAACGTCCTTCTTCTTTACAAAGACATCAAAAAACTTCTTCAAGAAAACATATCCATCATACGCATAGATAAGCCCAATCGAAAGGAGGCATATGAGAACGAGAAGAGCCTCTACTGAAGCCCATTTATCTGTGAAAAGAAATTCCATATTACGATTTTCATCATAGAGATAAAACCATTTTTTGCAAATGTAAATCTTTCTCTTTTGAAAGAGAAAAAATGATTTGCAATTCACTTTCTTTTCTATATAATTCGCGCGTTATAAAAATTAAGCTTTCTCTTATTATGTCTGATACACAGCTCATCACGGCTATCCAGGGTGACGTCAAAAAGGATCTTCCTCGTTTTAAAACTGGTATGGAAGTCGAGGTTCATCAAATAATCCGAGAAGGAGAAAAAGAACGTATTCAAAAGTTTAAAGGCCTTATTATCTCTATGAAAGGAGCGACTGCCTTGACACATGTTATTACCGTTCGAGCAGACGTCGATGGAATTGGTATCGAAAAGATATTTCCTGTGAACTCTCCATTTATTGCAAAGATTGAAATACTTCGTGCATTTAAAGTGAGACGCAACAATATTGGCTATATACGTGAATTGACATGAAAAGCTGCAAGACTCAAGGAAATCAAATAACTTTTCCCTTCAAATCCCTTCAAATCGAGGGGATTTTTTATGACGAGTAGCTGACTACTCAATTACCATATTTTGCCGAATAAAACAGGTGTACATGAGAGGTTGTCAAATGATTTTTTTCTTTTGACTTCGCGCGAAAATTGAATAAAAGTAGATAACAATTTCCTACTTCTATGGTTCCTCTTTTCGAATTTTCCCATCTTGAATCCGCACTCAAAGAAGTATCTCAAAAAATCCGAAAACAAGATTTTCTCACGTACTTCAAAAAATTCTCTCTTCTGAGTGTTTCTCCAAGAAGTATCGTTATCTGAGTGGTTTCAAACTTTCATAAAGATAATCTTCTTAAAAAATTTGAAAAAGAAATTCTCGAGACTCTTAGGTGAATAAATCCAGAAATAGAAAGTTTTACACTTGAAATCGATGAAACACTCGAATCTCGAGAAACATGAGTCATAGATTGCCGATTGATCCAAAAGATTGGTGAAAAAGAAACAAAAAAAGAACAAGTCGAATGAGTCGAGATCGTCGATGGCATAAATAGTCGTCTCGTGAGTGATAGATACAGGCTCGATAATTTTATCGTCTGACCATCAACACAACTCGCACACGCTGCATGTGAGGCAGTCGCTAGAAAACCATGAGCTTCGTATAATCCTCTCTATCTTTACGGAAATGTCGGACTCGGAAAGACGCACCTACTCCAAGCAATCGCCAATCAAGTTCGTGCAAAAAACAAGTGACTACGAGTCGTCTATACAACGGCAGATAAATTTCTCACAGATTACGTCACGAGTATCAAGTGACGATCTGTAGACAAGCTTCGTGAGAAGTATCGTCAAGTTGATGTCTTGGTTCTCGATGACGTCCAATTTCTTGCCTGAAAGAAACAAACACAAGAAGAGCTTTATAATATATTTAACATTCTCTACGAAGCAGGAAAACAGATTATCCTCTCAGGAGACCGTCCACCAAAAGAACTTACTGAACTCGAACCACGACTCAAGAGTCGTTTTGAATGGGGAATTACGGTCGATATTGGTGAACCTGATTATGAAACTCGACTCGCAATCGTCCAAGAAAAATGTCGAGCACGAGAATTTCTCCTTCAGTCTGAAGTCTCAGAATTTATCGCAGAACATGTTACTACAAATGTTCGAGAAATAGAATGAGTTCTCAACCAGCTCATCGCTGAATATGACCTCAAATGAACTCCACCGACGATCGAAAATGTTTCGATGAGACTTTCGAAACTTTCACTCAAATCACTGACACTTACGACACAGACAAGTCGAACTCTCAGATCACATCACTGTACGTATGAAGATCTCATACAGACCGTTTCAGGACATTTTGGTGTCGAGATTCGAGCACTTTTATCCGAAGATAGGAAAAAAGAAAATATGATTCCTCGTCAAGTAGCGATGTATCTCCTCAAGAATAAGCTCCACTATACCTACGAAAGAATCGGAAATATCTTTTCAGGGAGAAATCACACTGCCGTTATGTATTCTTGCCGAAAACTCGAAGAAATTATGCAAAAAGATCAAAGAATTGTCTATGAAGTAAATGTGATACGTGACAAACTTGGAATTTAAAAACTCTATGCTCTCTATCGTTTCTACTCCCATTGGAAATCTCGAAGATATAACCCTCAGAGCTCTGCGAATACTCAAAGAAGCAGACTATATTGCCTGTGAAGATACACGAGTGACATGACAGCTTCTCGTCCATTATGGCATAACAAATGATGGACGTCTTTTGTCATTCCATTCGCATTCCGGTTTTTCAAAAGTAGAAAAAATTATTGAACTTCTTTCTCTTGGAAAGCATGTTGCACTCGTTTCTGATGCTGGGACTCCTGGGATTTCAGATCCAGGATTTATTCTCATAAAAAAAGCTATTGAGGCTGGTATTACCATTGTTCCTATTCCATGAGCCTCTGCAGTACTTTCGGCCTTGGTTGCAAGTGGACTCGATTGTCATGAATATCTTTATCTCGGATTTCTCCCAGTTAAAAAATGACGACAAACGCTTCTCACATCGCTAGTAAATAAAAAATACACTGTTGTTTTTTATGAATCAGTGCATCGAATAGAAAAGACCCTTTCTGAATTTGAAACCTACTTTGGAAAAGATGCAAAAATCGTTATTGGACGTGAAATTACCAAGAAATTTGAAGAGTTCAAGCGTGGAACTATCAGTGAAGTGCGAGAATATTTTACAAAAGAGGGGAAAGTGAAAGGAGAGTTTGTCGTGGTCTTTTAGTTACCGTTTGATACGTATCTCGACAATGACTCCTTTTGGAGTATTATTTTTTATTTCGAAAGTGCCTCCATGTATTTTTGCAATACGTTCGATGATCGAGAGGCCTATTCCCATGCTCAGAGTATCATCACGTGTGCGTCACTTATCAACACGATAAAATTTTTCTTTTACGAGGGCGATTTCTCCCGGTGGAATACCAACACCATCATCAGAAAAACGAAGAATATAGAATGATTCATCTTTTTCATATTGACAATAGAGTGTACTACCTATTCCAGCATACTTAATAAAGTTGGAGAAAATATTATGAACTACTTGAATGCACATATCTTTATCCATACGAGTCATACTTTCCCCCACGAGATTGAGAACAATATGTTGATTCGTTTTTTGTAACTGGGGAAGATACTCATCATGCATATCAGAGAGGATTTTTTTATACTGAAATCTTTCTACCATAGCTTCACCGATGATATCGAGAGACATATGCTCATATTCCATGATTTTTGCGGTAATATCAGCAAGTCGAGTAAGCTCAGTCTGTAAAAGTGATACCGTTTTTTTATCTAAAGTCATAACGTTATCTTCGATAGCCTCGAGATAGAGTTTTACCGCAGTAATAGGAGTTCGTATTTCGTGTGAGAGATCTGAGAGAAAATTTGATCTGATATTTTCCTGGAGAGAAAGAGATTTATGAAGATTATTTATAGTGTTTACGAGTGGAAAAAATTCATCTCACCGAGTATAGGAAATGGTGCTAAATTCCGAGGTATCGATAAATCATTGGAGTTTTTTTGTGATAATACCAATAGGCGAAAAAAGTTTACGTGTCCAAAGAAAATAAAATGTTACGATGAAAACCAACCATATGGTATTTACTAAAAGGATTCGATTCAGAAGTGAAATAATAAATTTTCATTCTGGTGAAAGGGGATCAAAATTTCACGGATTGACAAATGTTTCTATGAGTGATTTTTGATTACTTTTTATAGTTCATGTTCCGATATTGATAGTGAATACTTCCGAGCTTGATCCGGTATTACTTGTGACATAAAGCTCTGGATTTGATCAGATATTTTGCAGTGAACTTGAAAGATTTGAGAGTTCATCGATAATAGCCCGATATTCTTGTTGCATCTTTGGGTCGAGCGTTCCTATCCGCATGAGCGCTTGGAGTTTTTCGGGATTATTTTGATCTCATTCGAGCTTACTTGTTTCGATAATATACTCTCTAAAAAGAGATTCGGTAAAATGTTGGAATGCCAAAAAGTTCACAAGAATCGTGAGAATAAGGGTGAGTCCAGTGATGAGGGGAATTTTGTAGAGGAGACGCAAAGAAAGAGTAAAGGTGAGAGTAGATCTATAGTATGGTTTTTCTTTGATTTTTCAAGGCTTTCTGATATAGTACACATAAAATTCACTTACAAAATTTATTATGACTGTTCGTACTCGTTTTGCTCCATCGCCAACCTGATATATCCATATTGGATGACTTCGAACGATTCTTTACTCCTATCTTTGGGCCAGAAAAAATAAATGACAATATATCCTTCGTATCGAAGACACAGATCGTACTCGGCTCGTAGAATGAGCAGTAGATGCCATACTCGAGACACTCGATACTCTCGAGCTCACTCCGGATGAAAGTATTCGTCATGGCGGCTCTTATGGACCGTACGTTCAGA
>JANOWM010000048.1:0-2329 GCA_031417875.1 Candidatus Altimarinota bacterium | reverse complement strand
CATTCTTATAGGCAACGATAAAATCAGGAAAGAAGTTCTGAGTCTCCTCATTTTCATCCTTATATGTTATAGAAAAAAATTGTTCTGATTTTACGCCGTTTCTATACCACCAATTTATACTCTCATTTTTCTCAAGGTATTCTTCTATAAACTTCTTTTCTCCTTTTGAGAGAGGAACAGTATAGAATGGATCAATAATAGATTTCTTATATGTTCCTTCTATTGAATTTTCTGGAAATGCGGTAATTGTAGGAACCTCCCAAAGACGTTTTGTGATTTCATTTTTTCTCTTTGATTCGACTTCTATTCTACGGACTGGTAGGTATTTTTCTTTTGCCTGAGTCAGAATATCCATAAATAAATCCTTATTTGTGAGTATAAGACATTGGAAGTAATATCTTGAATATCCACGACCAAAAATATATTCCTCAAGAGTGATATAGAGTGCTTCGATAATTGCTTTATAGGACCGGGCAATATTCGTAAACTGAGGGCGAACTTGTTCACGACAGAAAACATCAAAAGCAAGCTTCACGAGTTCTTCTTCAGTCTTTGTTTCGATAGTAGTATTGGAATATATCGCCTCTCCTGTTCTATAATCAATATCAACGAGAATACGACCATCTACGATTAGATTATTTCTAATCATCACATCATCAGTTTTCGTTCATTTTTCTCTGAGTTTCTGAAGATTGGAATCCAGAATTGATTCTTTACTTCAACCAATTGAATTAAGAAAGGTATCGGTAAGAATTCCATAAAAAGAGTATCCAAGATCATTGTATTCCGTTCTCCTGAGATATTCACTCGGAAGCTGTATTTCCATATAATCATCCCTTCTCTTCGCAAACTTATCCTTGATAAGATTCTTTGCGAGTTCGTGAATTCCTATATTTGCTCGTTCAAGATCGGTATAGACATAGGCAGTATTGAGACTATTTTCTTCATAGTGCTTGAGTTCTGGCATTCTGAGTATTCGTCAAACAGTCTGAATCTCAAAAGTTACTGATCCAATCTCACGAAACATAACAAGAATCTGAGCACGAGGACAGTCCCACCCTGTAGCAATTGCTTGTTTGAATATAAGAACTTCCACAGGACTATCATATTTCTCTATATCTTCGAGGTTCTGTTTGTCTTCTGAAAGCCAAATAGCGAGCTTCTTATTAGCAAAACTAATACCAAATTCTCTATCAAGAAGTTGTATAGTCCGAGAAAGCTTTGTTTTATCGAGTTCTGTAGTGGATTTTGATTCACTTGGGAGTTGTATGAGTACAAGTGGTCGAACTGGTGATCCGATAGATTCATATGTATTTTTGAGCTCAAATGACTTTTTCAATGCCTCATCAATGACAAATTTATCTGTCTCAGCTATATTTTGAACATCGGATAATCCTGGATTGATAACTACTTCCTTCTTTATCATTCCTGCCTCGATCACCTCCTCGATCTTTGTCTCAATTTTTGCATCATAATCAGCACTATCTGGAGTTGCTGAAACTTCAATTTGAATTTTTGGTTTTATATAATTCATTATGAGTTCTTGGGCCTTTGGAGTAGAGAGTGACCTGTGACTCTCATCAACTATGAGAATAATCCCTCTTCCTGCATTATGAGTATTTGAGAGATAGGTAGGTAGATTTTCATCTCTTTCGTTCTCTTTCATAGCGAGCACTTTCCAATCTCCAGTTGCTCGATCTACAGATTTTATAGATTCCCAATTAATAAAGAGTATCTCATTCTTTTTGAGTTCTCTATCAGCAATATCTGAAAGTTCAGAAAAATGAAGTGCCGATCCTGCAAGGTTTTTCTCAAAGCTCTTCTTTGATTGACGGGAAAGGTCATTTACTGAGATCCATACAAAGGCATATTCTTGGTTCATAGGAGTATCTGCAAGTCTTCTCAGATACTCTTGCATCATTACAGTTTTTCAGCTACCTGTAGGAGCCTTAAATACGATAGACTTTGATCCACTTTCAAATACAAGTCTGAGAGTAGTTGAGATGAGTTCTTGGACTCGTTTTTCTTGGTAATTTTTGAGAAGCATAGATGATAATGATTAGAATCCAAAGAGCTTTTTATATGTTTCAAGCACTTCGTCTGGAATTGTTTCGATACGAATGCGATCTGAAAGATGAGCAAGTTCTTCCTCAAAAATCTCTCATCACATCGAAAAGATGTACACGACTATTTCTTTATGAGTTGGAACATTTGCATTCTGAAGTATATCTTCCTTTTCTTTCAGGAACTCGAACCACTTTTTGAATGTCTCGATCTCATATGGATGATACATTACAACCAGAAGTTTTTCTGTATTCTGGAATACTCT
>JANOWM010000047.1:0-26165 GCA_031417875.1 Candidatus Altimarinota bacterium | reverse complement strand
CTCGCCCGCAAGGGTAAAAGGTGAAAAGTCCACCCAAGGTGGAACCACGCGAAAGCGTGGGTGGTAAACCCTCTTTGATGCAAGGAGAATGGTATCAAGTGACATAATGTCTCGAAAGCAGTGTCATGCGATATACTCCGCTTGAGGTCATGTGTGAATGTGATCCTAGATAGATTTCTACTGAAGTACAGAATCCGGCTTATTATTGCTTATAGGAGCTTTTTTTAAAAAAAATAGTATATGAACAACATCATGCTCATCGGGATCCAATGATCTGGAAAATGAACCCAAGCTCGAAGAATACTCGAAATATCTGATGATTTTACCCTCTTTGAGATGGGATGAGAACTCAGAAAATTTGCCGAGAATGGAACTCCTGATGGAGAACATGTCAGGTCTTTTCTCGAAAAAGGACTCAAGGCACCCACAGAATATATCGTCAAACTCACAAAAAAATTCCTCGCGGATCATAGTGGAAAACGAGTGCTCATCGATGGAGCGATCAGATCCAAAGAGCAAAATGACGCGATGGAGGAAGTATGGGGGAATTTTGATGTCCTCTTTCTTGATATCGATGAAGAATCTGCCGTCAAACGTCTCTGTGGTCGTCGGATTGATCCTGAAACGCAGGAGACTTTTCCAGCTTCATTTACTGGGCTCACAAATCCTAAAACCGGTAATACTCTCGTTGTGAGAGCTGATGATACGGAAGAAGCAATCCGAAAACGTATCGCCTGGTCTATCGCTGATGCACTCCCACTCATCGATATATGGAAAGAGCATGGGCATAGAGTCTTTGATATCGATGCGACGAAGAGTGAAGATGAGATATTTGCAGAAGTGAAGAAGGTAGTGGGATAGTCGGATAGTCAGGTAGTGGGATAGTCGGATGGTTGGATGGGTTGGATAGTTGGAACAGGGCATGTGTGAAAATAAAAAAGGCGCCCGTGAGGGCGCCGAAGGGAAGAAGGGGTATTCGAATTAACCTCTTTTTCCTAAGAAGTGGCTGTTCCAGGAAGTAGGCAATCTACTTTCTTGGTTTCCAACCTTGCTTCTTCTTTTTTTCATGTCCAGGATTCTGTTTGGCCATGGCTGTCTCCATCACCACTGTGTCCTCGGAGAGAAACTAACAGGGTGATACCTTTTAGGTAGAGATTAGGATATTCAGAGAGAGAGAGAAGTCAAGCCTATTTTATAAAAAATCATCTTGTCAATAAGTCCGACTTGTATTTTTTCGAATCATATCTATGCTTCCCATAAATTATGCACTTCTATATCCACATCCCATTTTGCCGACAGAAGTGTCCATACTGCAAGTTCGCACTGACACCCATTTTTGATGAATTTAAAAAGAAAAGATATATAGAGTATTTGAAGAGAGAGATAGGGAAAAGTTTGATCTTGTCATCCCGTAGCGATCCCTTTCAAAATTACTTATGAGAAATAAAGAATCTGTCTCTCGTAAGCAAAGGGAAAAGAGATTCACCCACAAGGGGTGTACTATCTACCTCCGTTTCACTACGGAATGACAAAAAACTGGGAACCATCTACTTTGGCGGTGGTACACCTTCGGTTCTCTCTCATGATGAAGTGAAAGAGATTCTCGAGTGTTTTCCTGATTATAGAGAATATGATGAAATCTCTTTTGAGTGTAATCCAGAGGATATAACAGAAGAATACGTGAGATGACTCATAGAACTCGGTATTAACCGTATTTCTCTCGGGATTCAGACACTTAATAGTTATTCACTCAGAGAGATCCATAGGAGTGATAGAGAGAGTATTTTGAGAGCACTAGAGAGTATCAGTAATGCTCTCTTTTTGTCATTCCGACGTAAGGAGGTAGCCAGTACACCCCTTGTGGGTGAATCTGCTTCTTTTCAGAGCAGATCCTTCGTACCTCAGGATGACAAAAAATGAAAGGAATTCTCACTCAATATCGACTTTATCCTCGGACTTCCTCACGTCAAAAAAGGGGAGACACTCGAGAACATCAGGGAACTTCATACAAAATTTCCATATATTACTCACACGAGTGTCTATATGCTCGAAGATGAAAAGTATCCAAAACACTGGAAGGCTCTTTCGATCACAGAAAAAGAAATGCAAGAAGAATTTCTCGAAATTATGGAGTATTTTAAAACTTCCTGATGGAATCACTATGAGCTTTCGAATTTTTCAAAGCTGTGATATGAGTCAATTCATAATAGATCTTACTGGGATCACTCAAATTACCTGGGATTTGGACTCTCAGCCTCATCATTTGAAGAGGGAAGACGGTGGACGAATAGTTCTTCATTTCGAGGGTATTATGCGTGAAAGATTGAAGACGAAGAAATACTAACGGAAGAACAAATCGAGATAGAAAGAATGATGTTTGGACTGCGAAGTGGAGGGCATCAGCTTGAATCAATAGAAAAACCACACATTCGTCATTGCGAAGTATGAGGAATCCAGGATCCTCTTTGCTTAGGAGAAAATGATAGATTTCTCAAATGAGGTATGATCTATCCTGGATCCTTCGTTTCACTCAGGATGACGGATGCAAAAGTCCAAGAACTCATCAATGAGGGACTCTTGGAAGTATCAAATAATCGAATAAAACCAACAAAAACTTGAATTTTTATCATAGATTATATAATGGGCAGGCTTTTATAAGTAACGAATAGATTATTGATAAGGTAGATGATTTTCAAAAACAAGAAATTCAAGGAAGAAATATTTTTATTGAAGCGAGCTTACTGAATTTGTAAGTGAGCAAGAAAAAATATTTCTGACAAAGAAGTTCGACGTTTTTCAAAATCAGATATAAGCCGCCATAGCTCAGTTGGTAGAGCATTCCCATGGTAAGGGAAAGGTCGTGGGCTCGTGTCCCACTGGTGGCTCCATAGAAAAAATAAAATCTCCCTTGATTATTCGAGGGAGATTTTTTTAATCCGTTCCACCTCACCATACAGCCATCGCACTTTCTGGATTATAACTCGAGATTTTTTCAGAAAGAAGTCATGGATGGTCTCATCTGATTTTTGAGAGAACTGAGAGTATGTCGTCAATATTTTCTACATGAACGAGCGCATTTCTATAGTCTTTGACGCCTGGAAATCCATGAAGGTACTGAACGAGGTGTTTGCGAGCTTCCATCATGCCTTTTCGATCTTTCCACTGCCAGAGAAGTTTTCCATGGTCTTCCATTGTGTCGAGTATTTCTGAAAGTGTTGGCTCATATCCACCGGGGATGAAGCACCAAGGGTTGCCAAATGATGCTCTTCAGATCATAAAACCATCTAAGTTCTTTTTCTCTATACTTTTGCTGACAAAAGTATCAAAATCATCGGGGGAAAGACAAACTCACTCAGTACTCGCTTCGCTCATCGATTTACTGTTATTCATCATCGCTCAAACAGTGTCTTCCCCCCGAACCCCCATTTGCTGTTTTTCATCATTGGTATGGCGGTTTTCAGGATGCACTATCTTCGCACAGCCGTCATCGTAACTCATAATATCTCCATTACACATGATAGGTATATTCATATGCTGTTTGAGTTCGTAGATTCCCGTAAGATCTGCCTTGCCAGTAAATGCCTGCTTATAGGTTCGGCCATGAACCGTGACGAGATTAGCACCGGCATTTTCGAGTCATTTACAAAAATCCACGAGAAGTGAATGGTCTTCCCACCCAAGCCTGGTTTTTACAGAAATCGGGATTTTCACGGCGTTTGCCATCTCTTCCACGATACGAAACGCGGTATCACGATTGATCATAAGGGACGACCCATGTCCACTTTTTACGACTTTTTTTGCTGGACATCCCATGTTGATATCGATACCCGTGATTCCATACCCTTCGATAATCTTTGCCGCTTCACGAAACATAAGAGGATCCTTTCCAAATATTTGTATGATGAGCGGATATTCACTTGGATCGTGTGTCAGTGCTTTTTTTTGGAGATCTTTTGAGTGAACGAGTCCATCTGCTGAGTAAAATTCAGAAAAGACGACGGTGTGGGGTGATTGTTTTCGGACAATCTGACGGTAAGGACTATCGCAATATCCATCCATGGGTGCAAGTGCCGAGATGGGTCCGCGAGATGCGAGATCTGACCAGAAGGTTTTGTTCATATGGTGCACTTTATATCCAGAAATAAAGAAAAATCCAATCTTTTAAATATTCTATAAATTTATATATATTTTAGTCAAGTTTGTTTTTTCGCTTTTTCTTTTTGAGTATGGTATATTTACATTAGTTTAGTACACATAGCATATGCCTACAAATATAAAAAATCAAAAAGAAGAGTCACGATCTTTCCTCCTTCGTTCTCTTGGCCTTCCGAAGACGACTCGGGCCATCATCCTCTCGTTTGTAAAAGACGAAGAGATAAAATGATTTCTCAGAGAAGCATGAGAATCGATAGGAATTGCATTCCTCACATGAGTTGATGCAATGACTATTGCCTGATCTGATGCATTTATCGCAGAAGAACATGATACAACTATTCCGATGGTAGAGCTTTTAAGTCACTGAGTGGTCCCTATTGTATCAAAAGATCAATACGGCGAGAAGGTTTTTCAGGATTTTAATCCTATGAAATTTGAGGGAAATGCCTTTTTATTTGCAGAGAAAAATAAGTATCAAATGTTTGAAAAAATTGTTTCCTACCTTGAAAATGTTAAATATCCAGGAGATCGAAGAACCCTTTTGGGAAACGTAGTCGCAACAAAGGTATAATTTCTTCCTTTTAACTTTCTATTTCTTGGGTAGTAAATGTGATATTTTCTGCCTTGTCAGTAAAAAGGATCCCGTCGAGATGATCGATTTCATGCTGGACTATACGGGCAGCAAGATCGCTCAGTTTGAGGGCGTATTTTTTTCATTCGATGTCCAAAAATGCCACTTTAACCCAATTCCACCTGAGAACCTCTCAAGATTCTCATGGAACCGATAAGCATCCTTCTTTATCTGAGCATTTTTCTTCTGAATGTTCTATAATTTTGGGATTTATGAGGGCAATCACTCGGTATCATTCATCGTCATAGGTTTTCATCATGGATATAACTATAAGCCTTTTGTTGACTCCTACCTGGGGTGCGGCAAGTCATACCCCTCAATTTTTCGGATCTTTAATATGTTTTATCATATCTCGTGCCAGTCCTTGATAGTTTTTAATATCTGTTTTTCCTATTTCGGTCGAGATAGTTCGCAGTATTTCGTTTGTTTCGCCGGTTTGAATTTTAAATTTTGTCATAATGAATGGAGAGGCTCAAATGTAAAGGAAAATGATTTTTTAGAGTTGAATAATAAGCTTTTTCTTATAAAATTCAAGCTATGCTTAACTTTTTTAGAAAACTTCTCCCCCTCGATAGTCCTATTCGCCTTATTTATCACCTTGCTAGAGGGTTTATTGCCTTTCATCTTTCATGAAATCCAGCAAAAAATATGACGATCATAGGTGTGACATGAACGAAGTGAAAGACTACCACGACCAATTTGATTGCTAAGTGACTCACTGATAATGGTGAGAAAGTCGCCATGTTTTCGACGGTGAATATGATGATCGACGGTGAATACGAAGATAATAATCTGAAAATGACCTCCCCAAGTCCGTTTGTTTTATGGGATTTTCTCAGACGTGCAGAAAATGCTGGATGTAATTATGCAGTTATAGAAACATCAAGCCATGCACTTTTTTATCATCGAGTTTTCGGACTTCGTTATGACGTGGCTGTTATGACTGGTATTTCTCAGGATCACCTCGATCTTCATCATACCATGCAAAATTATGTAGAAACGAAGATGCTTCTCTTTAAAAACCTCTATAAATACGGAATGAGAAAAGATGTACGCAAAGTAGGAGTGGTAAATATAGACAGTGAATATTCATCGTGGTTTCTCTCAAAAGATATCGTGGTAGACAATATGATGACGGTAGGATTCTCACCTTCTGCCCAGTTTCGTGCTGAAAATGTTATGCATACTCAAAAACTAACAGAATTTGATGTTCGTATGCCGTCGAATCATTTTCATCTCTCTACTCATCTTCAGTGAGACTTTAATATCTGAAATATCCTTTGTGCGATTGCGGTCTTTACTTCTCAAAAAGTGAGCATCAAGAAAATTCAGGAAATAGTGAGAGATTTTCAGTGAGTAGCCGGAAGACTCGAAGAGATACCAAACCTGCGTGATGCTAAGATATTTGTCGACTATGCTCATACCGAGGAATCACTCCGAAGTGTCCTCGATACTCTCTGAAAAATCGAATGAATAAAGAGAATTATCACCGTTTTTGGGGCTACAGGGGATCGAGATAAAACCAAACGACCAAAAATGGGAAAAGTAGTGGATACGCTTTCGGACGTAGTTATCCTCACGGATGATGATACGTATACTGAGGATTCATTTTCGATAATCCGTGATGTTACAGAAGGAATTTCCCGGAGAGAATGAGAAAAGTTCTGGATTATTCCGAGCCGAGAGGATGCCATTCGTACCGCACTTATCATGCTGGAAGAGTGAGATATCCTTCTCGTGGCAGGGAAATGAGCAGAAACTGTCCAGATTACTCAAAAATGAGCCATTCCTTATAATGATCGCAAAGTTATCGAACGGATTCTCATGGAGATTGAGGCGCAGGTGATGGTGTAGGTGTAGGTGTAGGATGATTATAGAGCCTTACATGTCGGTATCCTCATTCAAATTGTTGTGATATTCAACTTTCAGATATCCTGTTCATTGGAGCATAATTAATCATCTCGGTTCGTATAATCAGAGGCGTGAGAGGGGCTCATAATATTTCTTTTAACACCATTTCTAATGCATTGAGTAGTTCAGAATCTTCTCGTGTTATATAGTACGGTGAATTGATAAGAGAATCTGAATAAAAATTATTTAGATTTATAAGCTGTTTCATACTTTTTGATCGAAAGAGTATGAATTTTTGATATTGTGACATATTCCTAAGGGATGCTAAAAACTCGAGCTTCTTTGCGTGTCACTTTTTAGAAAGGAGGTCAGTTATATGGTTGTGAAATTTTTCTCGATATTCTCAATTCATTGGGTGTGTTCACTGAAGCCTTCGTAAGGCGCGATTTGTAACTGGAGTTTTAATAAAGTTTATAAGAATCTCATAAACTTTATCTGGAGTTGATGGAGCGCCTTTCATCATACCAATGATGGCAGGAATATCCGTTATGCGAGTAGGTCAATTGTGTATATCGAAGGATGACATAAAAGAAGAATGTGAACATATAATAATTCCTTCAGTTTGATCAAAGGAGAAATCTATATGTATACAATATTTAAATAATCTATTTTGTCAATTTTTTTGCCGGAGCCTTTCGTGTTATCACTTTCTCTGGTAATGGGATTGGTAATTCCGTTTTATCTTTTCTATATTCCGTATAGACAACCTTCAAAATTCATGCTACAGGAATTGCCAGGATTATTCCAAGTATTCATCCGAGAATGGCTCATGCGAGCATAACGAGGAAAACGAGAAGAGGAGAGAGATCGAGATTTTTGCTCATTATATACGGGACCAGGACATTATTCTCTACTTGCTGAATAATGAGATAAAGGATTGTTAAAACCCCTGCAGCTTCCCATGATATGCCAAGTCCAATGATAAGTGCTGGAATGAGCGCGATAAGTGGTCCGACATAGGGAATAAATTCCATAATACCACTGATAATCGCGAGTGTGAAAATACGGTCAGTATGAAAACCAAATATATTTTCCACCGCGAAAAGTCCTATATAGGTTATTATGAATATACTCAAAGACAAAAGGAGCGATGATTTAATCCAGGCATTACATACGCCTTGTATCTGGATATAGTGATTTTTTAGATAAACTTCGATATTTTTTGGAGCGGCAGAAAGAATAAATCTTCCGATAGAAGCCCTTTCGAGCACCATAAAAAATGTAATCATTCCGATCAAAAGCCATTCCGTAAGAACCCCTCAGACAGTGCTGACTATGGAGATCCCTCCAGTCGTAAGGGATGAAATTTGAGTGGTGACAAATGATTGGATATTACCAGCATTTTGCTTGATAATGTCGAGTACATGCTCGAAATTGGCCTTTCAAAAAAGGAAATTAATGAGTCTTTCTACATACGGATGAAAATGAAATCCAGTAATTCCTTCACGCAGGTAGATACCCTGAGCGGTGTTTACCCAGCTTATAAGCATCGTGGCAGTGTCTGATATATACGTAACAACGATGGGAATAACTGTTCATACGACAACACTTCAAAGAAAGATGAGAATAATATACGTAAGAATAACACTTATCCATGCAGGAACTCGATATCTCTCTCACCAGATAACGAGCGGATTAATGATGATGGTGATAAATCCAGATATAATGATAATTATGAGGAGTCACTTGAGTGCGTAGAGCAGATATCATATAATCCATAGCACTCAGAGAAGAGTGATTGTTTTTTTTGACCAGAGAGAGAGTTCCTTTTCAGTCATATGAAAAATTTTTATTGTTCAGAGGGTTCCACGAGAGCATTTTTTCGATTCTCGAGAGCGGTAATCATATAATCAAAATAACTACTCAAAAGTTTTTTATTATTCTCGTTGAGACTCACTTTGAGAATACGTGCCTTTCGAAGCTCCAGAGTGGTTTGTATGCTATCGTAGGCTTTTATTCGTTTTTCTTTATCTGGAATCTTTTTTTGGAGATTTTGATCGAGATCTTTGAGGATTTTTTCTCCTTGAGTCTTATAGGTTTCGAGGATATATGAGTTTATGAGTGTCTGAATATTTTCCTCTTCATTACTTCCGGTAGCTGTAATTTTCTCAGATTTTATTCTTTTCTCAGTAACTTTAGTCCCATTCTCGAGTATTTTCGGTGATATTGATCCACTAAGGAGGGTATTGCCACTAGAGATGCTACCACTAGATTCAGTATCTTCTTTTGGAGACAAATCAATAAGACGCACGATCTTATCCTCTGCTGCGAACGAACAGAGTGATGTTGCTGAAAGTATAATGGTAGACATGAAGAGAATTCGAAGGTATTTCACGATGAGAAGACTACTCAACTTGACGTGAAATGCAAGTTATTTTCTGCGAATTTTGTGTGAATACACAATATTATTTTTTATCAGGGAAAATCCTAGTGGAGAGAGCATAAGGAGGGAAAGAGAAGAATCTCTATATTTTACAAAAAACTTTTGTCAAACTTTAGGCATTTCGTCTAGTTGAAAGTCATAAGGAATAATGCCATTGTTTATCTTCTCAAAAAATTCCTCTTTGATCTCATAGAGAGGAAAATCTGAAAAAAGCTCATCAAAGGAAAGAAAACATTCTCTATTAAAAGTTTCAAGTTTTTGTGAATTTTCTATTTTTAGATGCGTCCCTTTCCCATGAAGAGAAATTCGTTCGAGCTTCGTGATATATCCACCAGGAGTAGAGAAGAAAATTCAAATATCTCGAGCAATAGACCTGATATATCATCCTGAAGAAATTCGGAGTTTTATGCGAAAAAATGGTGGTTGGAATTCAAGTATTTCCACTTCACTTATAGAAATAGGTCTTTCCTTGAGGGTGAGGATTTCTCATCGGCGAGCTTTCATATATGATCTTTCACCATCTATACGAAGAGCACTATAGGCAGGAGGGATTTGTGACGCCATATTTTCGATGAAGTACAAAAGTTCTTCTTGTGTTTTTGCATATGAAGTGACGCCACTATGAGGCGTTATAGAAGTTCATAGATCAAGACTCTCAGTTGTTCCATCAATTCTCATTTCAAAAATGTATGATTTTTCCAACTTTTCTAACAGAGGAATAAGTTTTGTACTTTGGTCCGTAGCAACAAGTAAACATCAGCTTGCGAGTGGATCGAGGGTTCCAGTATGTCATAGCTTCTTTGTTTCGAGTATGACTCTGAGTTTTCTGATAACATCAAAGCTCGATATTCAGGTAGGCTTATCTATGAGGTAAAACATATCTTGGAAGCTTATTCTGCAAGTTCTTTATAGGTAGCATTGCGTGGGTGATTTAAGAGTCTCGGAGGATATGTCCATGACCATTTTCCTCCATCGAAAATTCCATCAGCTGAAAATATATTTATATATCCAAAATTGAGAAGGACATGTCCGATAATATCTCTTCTTTTTATGAAGTGCGCAGTTGATTCTGCTCAAAAACAATTGCGAAAACATGATCGAGAATCGGCAGAATTGTTGCGATTATCTCCCATGATCCAGTACATATCATCTGGAATTTTGAATTCGTCGCCTTCGATATATTCTTGAAGATAGGTATGTCCTGAATTTGCCAGTGAGAGATACGGCTCATATACGTGTATAAAGTTTTCAGCTCATACTTTCTTTATAGATACTATTCCGCTTTGAAACCGAATACTTTCTCATGGAAGCCCGATAACACGTTTAATATAATATTCTCTACTTTTATCGACATGAGGAGTTATTACTACCACATCTCATCTTTTTGGATCTCATACTTTTATTCCCCACGAACCAACAGTATTTTTTAAAAAAGTGTTCCATTTGTTTGATATATTCGACGTGAATGAGTCATCGTTTGTTATACTTTTCCCAAAGGCATCTTCCGTGAAATTGAGGTACGAAAGCTTATCTACGAGGATATATTCTCTATCGTGGTAACTTGGTTCCATGGAACTACCATTTATGCGAAAGGGAGTCACCAGGACACTGCGTATGATGATAACAATAAAAAGAATGATGACAAGATCTCGGAAAAAGTCTATAAATATCCGAAATGTTTTACTTGTTTCTTCGAGCTCTTCTGTTGTGAATTTTTCCGGCGTATTTTCGGACATAAATAAAAATTAAAAAGTATGATAAGTATGATAATACATACTATCGATTATGAGAATCATTTTCCATGGCAATGTTTGTATTTTTTCCCACTTCCACATGGACATGGTTCATTTCTCGGAGTTCCTTCATATGAAGGTTCGTCTTTTTTTCACTCAGACATATTTCATTTTTGTGGATGTATCATGAGGAGATCTTTTCATTCTGGTGCTTGTTTTTTTTCTTCGATTCCCTCCTTGGTATATTCTAGAAGGAGTGTTTCCTCGAGATTGATAGCATCAATCGATTCATTCGCACGTGCCGTGAGGAGTCATTTGATAACTCGGTATTCTATATTATTGATCATGTCGACAAAGTGTTGATATGATCGTTCTTTATATACCACGAGTGGATTTCTCTGGGCATATCATTCAAAGGCAACTTCTTCCCGAAGGTGTGCCATATGGTCGATATGTTGCATCCAGAGTTCATCGATAGCTGCGAGTGAAAGTCGACGTTCAAATTCTGCAAATTCTTCTTCTGTTCATGTATTTCTGAGAGCTTCTATTTTTCCGGAGAGAAGAATGCATATTTGGTTTATGATGGCTTCTTTTGTGGTCATTCACTCAAGATCTTTTATGGTTCCAATGGTTGATTCAGCAAATTCATTAACACTGCTGAGTATTTGTTCGATAGTTTCGTTACTTGACTCAAAGTTTGTCTCGCCTTGAGTTATTTCTACGAGTCGAAGGGCCTGTGCTTCGATCATTTCGAGAATATCTTTATGAATATCAGATCCATTTAAAATCCGGTTTCTTCTCGAGTATATGGCAAGTCGGTGATGATTGAGGACATCATCATACTCGAGAATATGTTTTCGAATATCAAAATTACGTCCTTCAACCTGTTTTTGTATCGTCATGATATTTCGCATGAGCGTTTTGCTTTCGATAAGGGGGTCTCCTTCTGGATGGGACTCAAAACTCGCAAGTAGTCAAAAAAGTTTATTTCCTCCAAAAATACGCATAATATCATCCTGGGGAGAAATCATAAACTGCGAAAGTCCTGGATCTCACTGACGTCCAGATCGTCCACGAAGCTGGTTATCGATACGACGAGTTTCATGCTTTTCAGTTCCGATGACAAAAAGTCCTCAGAGCGTATATGACTGGGTTCACGCTGATCAATCAAGTTCCACCTTTCCTGTGAGTGTGCGAACCTTTTCATCGATTTTGATATCAGTTCCGCGTCCTGCCATATTTGTAGCTATAGTCACAGCCCCATACTGACCAGCATTTGCTATGATTTCAGCTTCTCGCGAATCTTGTTTCGCATTGAGTACTTCATGAGGGATTCACTTCGTTGTGAGAAGATGAGAGAGATATTCACTTTTTGCGACGTTTACCGTTCACACGAGGATAGGTTGTCATTTTCCGTGAAGTGCAGAAATGAGCTTGACGATATATTCGAATTTCCCTTTTTCACTACGAAAGAGAAGGTCTCATCGGTCAAGTCTACGAATAGGTTTATTGGTAGGGATTTGGATAACTTCGAGACGGTATATCTTATAAAATTCCTCTTCTTCAGTTTTGGCAGTACCCGTCATTCCAGAGAGTTTTTTATAGAGTCGGAAGTAGTTCTGAAAGGTGATAGATGCGAGTGTTTTTGATTCTTGTTGGATAGTGACATTTTCTTTTGCTTCGATCGCTTGATGAAGACCATCAGAATATCTGCGTCCAGGAAGGACACGACCAGTATGCTCATCGATGATAAGGACATCATCACCACGAAGGAGATAATCCACATCTTTTTTATAGACAACAGAGGCTTTGAGTGCATTTTCTATATGATGGATATCATTGTAATGCTGACTTACATAGATATTATCCACTCAGATAATTTCTTCGATTTTACTGATTCCTTCTTCTGTAAGGGTGGCAGTTTTTTGTTTTTCGTCGATTTTATAATGTTTTTCATTTTGAAGAGATCTCGCAATCGCGGCAAAACGTACATATTCGGAAGTAGCCTCAGAGTCAGGAGCTGAGATAATAAGAGGAGTTCGTGCCTCATCTACGAGGATAGAGTCCACTTCATCGATAATGGCAAACCACTTTTGCTGCATGGCGCGTCTATCCCCACGGATAGCCATATTATCACGAAGGTAGTCAAAACCAAGTTCATTGTTTGTCGCGTAGACGATGTTACTGGTATAGGCAATTCGTTTTTCATCAAAAGACTGATTATGTGTCACGACTCCTACTGAAAGTCCAAGAGTATTATAAATAATTCCCATTTCTCTCGCATCACGACGTGCGAGGTAGTCATTCACAGTGACGATATGGATAGGAATTCAAACGAGAGCATTGAGATACGCAGCGATGGTGGCTACGAGAGTTTTTCATTCACCTGTTCGCATCTCTGCGATATTTCACTCATGGAGTGCGAGCCCGCCAAGGATCTGGACATCGTAAGGAATCATATTCCACTCGATGGTATCACCATTTGAAAACGTGAAGACTCGTCCGTAGATAATCTCACACGCACGTCTATGAAGGGCAAATGCCTCAAATTTCATCTCTTCTAAAATGGCCTTCATTTTGATAAAATCATTTTCATCATCAAATGAGAGTCATGAGAATCGTGACTGAAATTCATGAGTTTTTGCTTGTATTTGGTCCACCGTAGAGATCTCATCTTTGTACTGAGATTCAATGTGTTTGATTTTTTCGAGGTCTTTTTGGTAAGATTTGAGTTTTTTTTCACTCGGATCACCAAAGATTTTGAGGAGAAGAGACGATATCATTCGAGAATATAGCTAAGAAAAGTACAAATGATTTTGTAAAAATCCGGTGGATTATACGAAAAAATATCATTTTTTCAAATCTCGTCTCATTAAAAGAAAAGGAATATATTGACAAAATGAGTATATAGTAAAAAATGTTTGACAAAGATGTATTTATTAATACTCTACACATCTTAACTCTTTATCAATAAGTATGTCTAGATATAGCCCTATGTTTTGAAGAGATAGAAATTATGAGACTCCGGAAGATGAGTTCTTAAAAATGGCAAGGTTAGTCTCCGCTTCAGAAATGATAGTTCCAAGTAAATTTAGAGACATGTGTAATATATTTTACTTTTCTAGACGAAGAGATGTCTCGAGAGATGCTGAGTTCATGAAAGTATTTCGAGAATTTACTTTCTGGATAAGTAGTTTACAAGGTAATAAACCAAGTATAAGGAAATGGGATGAAAGATTTCTCACATTTTCGAATGCATTTACTAGTGCAGATAAGAGACAAAAAACCAGTCAACCTATAGAGAAAATCCAAGTCCAGGTAAGAAGAAAATTTGTGAAAAATGTATCAATAGTTCCTGCGCTTGATAAGGAATCTATGGACATGCTTATAAGTAATTTTGAAAAGGTTCTAGATCCTCTCTTGAAACAAAAAAATGTCAGTCTATATGACTTTGGCAAACACTTGGAGAGTATAAATTTTCCTCGTATCCTGTCATATGAAAATGGAATGATGGGTAATTTTATCGATGATCCTAAACATCCATTTTGGCAAGCATTTTCAGCTCTCATTAATATAAAATATAGTCATAAGATGCTTACTTTTGGTACTAAATGAGGAATGAGGACAATTAGCATCTAATAAACAAATCCCTCCTGACTCCTCGGGAGGGGTTTGTTTATTTCGCCATGAATTCTCGATCAAGGTGTTCTTTGATCATAGAGTTCAGATAGGTTTGATATGGCATCTCTTTTCGATTTGCGAGCATTTTGATATGGATGAGGTTTGCTGAAGGGATACTCATAGTGATGCGTTCACGACGGGATGAGACTCTTTCGACTGGCTCATAGCCGTAGAGGTGTCCACCTGGTTCGTAGACTCCACTATTGATGAGGTCACGAACAATCTGTGCTGACCCATCTATCTCATCCATTTCTGCGAGAGTTGTAGCTTTTGAATAATCGAACTGAAGGTGTTTCGGAAGTTTATTTTTAGGAATTGCTGGCATAGGGAGTAAAGTTTAGAGGTTAAGAAATCTTTTGGTAGCCTTTCTTGATGGGTAAAGTGTTTTACAGAAGTATCCATCAAGATGAGAGACACAGGGAATCTCTATCATATAGTCATCTTTTGGAACATAGAGAATTTTTTGGTGGCTATAGTGTTCTTTTTTATAGCTATCTTCTAGAAAGTATTTTGCTCAATTTCAAATAAGGATTTCAATTTCCTCGAAACTTACACCCCGTTCTGCTTTTAGATGTTGAGTTTTTTCTTCATCCCAATAGAGTGTCATATACGTATTGTATACGTATCTAAAATATTTGCAAACAAAAAAATCCCTCCAAATTTGGAGGGATTTTGATTATTCAAAGAACGTATCTACTACTTTTCTATAGGCGAGACGATTTTTTATATCCTCATAGTATCCATCACCTGGAACGAGTTTTTCTCTGAGGCGTGTGACGACTTCAGCGCTTCCATATTGGGAAATCACTTTTTCTACTTCTTCCTTGATTTCACTATCAGTTGCTTCGATAGCTTTCATCTCACGAATCTTTCGTAAGAGGAGTTCTGCCTTGAGTCTGCGAGTGGCTTCTGGTTTTATGACTTCTTCTTTGTATCCTTCTACTGATTTTTTGATGTGTTCGAGGTACCCTTTGATATCATGACCTTGTTGTTCGAGATTGCTCGCGTGTTCATGATAGATCTGTTCTATCTCTTTTGAGAGAAGTTCTGGTCCCACATCAAAACTCGCTACTTCGAGCATTTTTGTCATGAGGGCATCTTCGTCCTTATTTCGTGCTTCGGATTCTTTTCGTGTTTTGATCTCTTCTTCGAGAATGACCTTAAGTCCAGCAAGATCTGTTCGTTTTCCACGGAGCTTCTCGATGAAATCTTCATCAAAAGCTGGAGTATGAGGTTTTTCTATCTTTTCAATACTAGCGATAAAATGAACTTTTCGACCCTTAAACTCATCACTGTGGTAATCTTTTGGAAAGGTGATATCAAATCCGACTTCATCACCAATCTTTGAGCCAATGAGATGTTCTTCAAACCCAGGAATAAAACTACCAGATCCGATGACGAGTGGGTAGTTTGGGACACGAGTTTCAGTGATTGCTTCCCCTCATTTTTTATCGTACCCTTGGGCTGATATAGTTGCTCTATCACCTTTTTCTATAGTGAGATTCGATGTATCGGCACCATCATCAGTATGTTCCCCCGCGTGATGAAAGTGAGTAAAACGAGCCTTGATCGATTCAAGTTCTTTTTCTACGGCATCTTTTTCGATAGTAATGGGGGTTTTCTTTACCTTGATTTTCTCGAGTTTTTTTTCATCGATGCTAATTTCTGGAAATACCTCGACTTCGAGCGTAAGTTCGAGAGGATTCGTGGTTTTTACTTCGGTGATGTTTGCAGCCGAAACAGGAATAATATTCTCTTTTTTGAGGACTTTTGGATAGATCTTTCCCATGAGCGTATCGAGGGCTTGTTGTTCGATAGCTGATTCTCCGTATTCACGTATGATGACGTGATCAGGAATAGCTGACCCTTGTTTAAAACCTTTTACTTTTCCTTTGGTTCTAATCTCTTCGATAACGGCTTTTTTTGCCTTTTCGAGCTCAACTCCAGATTCTTTTATAACGATAGAGAGCGTATAACTATTTTTACGTGTGACAGTAGATTGCATGAGAGAGTGAGGTTAAAAATCCCGAATAAAACGCAAAAATTATATGGAAAAAGGAATAAAATGCAAAAATTTATTTAGGTTCTTCATCAAAATCATCTTCATTATCAAGATCACTATCAGTAAGATCAGCGTATAGAAGAACCGTATCTTCTCGCACATGGCTTCACTTCGGAGATACGGTTCTTCTTCTATCGAGAGCTATTCATCAGAAGGCATGTATCCTATTTAAGACAGCATTAATTATTCTATGGAAACCTTGATCTGTTGGGAGCGCCCATAATCACCGATCTATCATGTATTTTTCATTGTTTCTACCTTTTTGAGTTAACTTCCCAATATCTAGATGTCGATTAAAATCAGCTACAAAATCTGTGAGAACTTCACCATTACTAAGGATAATACTTATCTTGATTCGTGATGATAAAATAATCTCTCCGCTCTCTATAATAAAGTCAGTAAAATTTGATATTCTTGTGTCAAAGGAACTTACCACAATTCAATCCATAATCTTGATTATAAAAAGATAATTTATGTATTAAAATATAAAAGTCAATATTTCTTTTTTGTATTTTTTCGATATATTGCTCGTATGAATCCATCCAAACTTCTCTCCCTCTCGCGTGACTATCTCGAAAGATTACATAATCTCAAAAGAGAAGATATCATCCCTCTTCGTGAACTTATTCGCGAGCATAATACGCTCTATTATCAAAATGAATCACCCATCATCTCTGATACGGAGTATGATGAACTCTTTCATGCACTCGCACGACTCGAGGCAGATCATGGTATATTTGATGAGTCTTCTCCCACTGCGAAACTAGCTATCCTCGCGAGTACTCAGTTTCAAAAAGTGAAACACGAATATCCGATGATATCACTGGATAATACCTATAATTCCGAAGAAGTACGAGAATTCGAATGACGAATTGAGAGAATTCTCGGTCAGAGAGAATCACTTCGGTATTATATCCAGCCAAAGTATGACTGATTGGGACTCGCTCTCATCTATCGATATGGACTATTGGAAAATGCTGTTACCAGGTGAAGTGGTGTCGAGGGGGAAGATGTGACACTCACAGCACGAGAGATAGCCAATATTCCTCTCATTATAGGAAAACTCACATCGATAGAACGTATGGAGATCCGCTGAGAAGTCATCATGACACGTACAGAATTTGAGAGAGTGAATAGAGAACGACTACAGCTTTGAGAAAAACTGTTCGCAAACCCTCGAAATTGTGCATCAGGATCACTTCGTCAGCTTGATCCACTCGTGACTCGTGCGAGAAGACTTCAGTTCTTTGCCTATTCACTTCCGAGTATCGAACAAGAAAAAGAGAACGATCTCGGTATAAAAAATTACCATCATATGCTCGATCTCATAGAATCATGGGGATTTGAGCGTAAAGATTTCCCTTTCGGACCATCTATCACTTCCTGACTTGATCTCGATGGAGTCGTAGAAATCCTCGAGGAAGAGACGAAAAATAGGCGCGAACACTTTGATTTTGATATCGATGGTATGGTTTTGAAACTCGATGACATGACTCTCTGGGACGAACTTGGTCGCACAGAACATCACCCACGCTACGCTATCGCATATAAATTTCCAGCCAAACAAGTGAGAACAAGAGTTCTGTCTATCGAACATTCGGTGGGTCGTACTGGAACCGTCACACCAGTGGCTAATCTCGAAGCAGTCGATGTCTCATGAGTGACCGTTCGTCGCGCGACTCTGCATAATTACGATGAACTTGAAAAAAAATGAGTGAGAGAAGGAGACTCGGTTTTTATTATGCGAGCATGAGAAGTTATTCCCGAGATTGTCTCAGTGATCACTGAGGTTCGCACAGGAAGTGAAAAAATCGTAGAAGTTCCAATTATTTGCCCTATTTGTCATACAAAACTCCTCAATGATGAGTGAAAGGTAGCAATATATTGTCCCAATGTTCACTGTCCTGCGAAGATTCAAGGTCAATTTGAAATGTTCGTGGGAAAACAAGGGATGAATATTGATGGTTTTGGAGTCAAACAGATAGAACTTTTCATCGAAAAAGGATGGATTAGTGACTTTGCATCAGTATTTGATCTTGGAGATTACGCCACTCATATACTCGGACTTGAGTGATATAAAGAAAAATCTGTCTCTAATCTCCTTCAGGCGCTCGAAAAATCTCGACATACAACACTGGATCGAATATTTACCGCTATAGGGATACCGAACGTTGGGAAAAAGACAGCAAGACTCATCGCAAAGGCAGTTTTTGAGTGAACGCAAGATTCCCTTATTGCAAAGATCAATGGCTTGACCCTTGAAAAACTTCTGGAAGTAAAAGATATTGGTCCTGAGACGGCGAGAGCATTTGTGGAATATATGAGAAAAAATCGGGAAATGATAGAGATACTTCTTGGCAAGTTAGATATTACTCTACCGACTATCCGACTATCCGACTATCCGACTATCCGACTATTTTCGTGAAAATCTTTTTGTGTGACCGGTTCATTTGAAGGGATATCTCGAGATGAGATTCATGAAATAATCGAGCAAAATGGCGGGGAAGTGCGAACTGCGGTGACAGGGAAGCTCGATTATCTGATTGTTTGAAGTGATGCAGGGTCAAAAAAAACCAAGGCAGAGAGCCTCGGAGTCAAGTGTATAACGATAGAAGAGTGGAGAGTTATGCCGAAATAGTTTCAGTTTTTGGTATTCAAAGCTCTCACATCAGAGAACTAAGTCTTCATTTGGTAGTAGCATGAAGTTCTCATATTCGTCATTCAAAGCTTGCTAAATTTTCGAGAGTTGTACTTAAGACTGCTTGTCTCTGTGGGTCATCAAGTTCTTTGATGTGTGCTTCGAGTTTTTCTCAAAATCATTCTCACATAAGAAGTTTTCTAAAGTCAGCAACAACAGCATCCGTCACTTCTTTTGAAAGAAAATTTTCTGCTATTTTTTCAGGTGTTTTAGGCCCTAAGAATGATTCATTTGGTATATTTGCCATACAAAGAAATTAAAAATACTACTCATTTAGAATAGCATTTCTTTTTTTATATTGCAAACAATTGGACTTGACGATATATTAGCAAGTTGCGCAACCGCTTCATTCTTCTTTATCTTCCTCATCGCCACATGTTCCACAGCTTCCAGTCGAACAACTTCCGCATCCACCACCATGGTCTTCTTCATCACCGAGAATTGAAAGAAACATCGACTTTATCTCGTCGTACTCTGGAACTTCTCACTGAAATATCATATCCTTAAAATCGATGGATTCTTCCTCTATAGCGAGTGCTGGAAGCTCAGTAATTCCGAGTTCCATCTTGTAGGCAGCATCGTTTGTCGACTCGAGTTTTACTGCATCATCGAGAGCAAGTTCCGATAGAGCCTGTTTGACGAGTGCTTCCAGGGAAGAGAGAGATGTTCATTCGCCGATAAGTTTGATAATCATAAGTAGTTGGATAGTCAGATAGTTGGATAGCTACTGGATATAGGAGAGTAATAGTAGCTAAAAAGTCATAAAAAGCAAAAAAATCCGCTTCGAGAGAAGCGGAGAAAAGTTATTCTGCTAGAGGTGCTTCTTCCTTTTTCTCGGTAGCAACTTCGACGGCTGAGACATCTGCGACAACCACTTCTTCTTTGTATTCTTTATGAGCATGAACTGAAACAACGGCCTCTTCGAGACTCGTTAAAAGTTCGAACTTTTTCATGTCGATTGTCATGTCGCTGACGTGCAGAACCTTTCCGATATGGTCGAGTGCTACGATGTCGATTTCAAATGCATCGATAATGTCAGCAGGAAGACATTTTACACTGAGTGTTTGAAGGTTTTGGTGAAGTTCACCTCCTTCGATGACAGCTGGAGAGGTTCCTATGAGTTTCACAGGGATTTGAATATGGACTTTTGCCTTCATGTCGATTCCGAGAAAGTCGATATGGAGAGGCTTACCAGTTACTGGGTGACGCTGGAGCTCCTGGATAAGTACTGAGTGCTTCTTTTTATCGACCGTGAGTTCGATAACATGGTTTTTCCCGGCCTCACGAAAAGTTTTCGTAAAATCTGATATACCGATAGAGATAGAAGTCGAAGGGACATCCTTGCCGTATACAACTGCTGGGATAACACCGCCAAGGCGAGCCTCCTTTGCTGTCTCTTTACGGATCTTTGCTTCGAGAGAGTACATAAAATAAAGAATGAATAAGTAAGAATTGAAAATGGGTACGTATGAAAGTGCCAATAATTTCCCGCGGAGTATATAAGAAAAAAGAAAAAATGCAAGGGATTTTTTTCTCTTGCATTTCTATAGCCTCATTTGATTTTTTTAGCTTCCACCCAGCGTTCCTGCGAGATTCATAATCGGTTGGAATATACCGACCGCGATAAATCAAATGACGACTGCCATTACCGCAAGGATAATCGGTTCGATCATTTTTTGGATATTTCCGATGGCGATATCTACTTCTTCATCATAAAAGTCCGCAATCTTGATAACTGTATCACCAATCTGAGCTGTTTCTTCACCTACACGGAGCATCGATACGAGGAGATCTGGAAAAAGTGGATCATCCTCGAGAGATTCGGCCATACGCATACCATTCTTGACATCTTGTCTCATGAGAAGAAGTCTTTGGTGGTACACATCATTTCAAACGGCACTTGCAACGATTCGGATAGCTTCAATAACAGAAACTCCACTTTTTACCAGATTCGAAAATACTCGAGCAAAACGCGAAAGGATTACTTTTCGAATGAGAATTCAGTAGACGGGAAGTTTTAAAAGAATGGCATCAAATCGGTATCGTCCATTCTTTGTTTTTTTCCAAATGTTTACAGCTAGGACAAAGAGTGCTATTCAGGCAAATATAGTAAACCACTGAGCTTTAAAAAAATCACTAATATTGAGGATCAGCTTAGTTGCATCAGGCAAAGAATCTCTGTCTCCAAAAAATGAAGTAAGCGTCGGAATAACTTTTACCATAAGGATAGTAACACATCATCCCATACCAACTACTAGGAGCATTGGGTAGGTCATGGCACCTTTAATCTTTCGGGTGATAGAATCTACTTTTTCAGTTTGTTCTGCGATTTGCAGGAGTGCTCCATTGAGTTTACCAGTTCTTTCTCAGGCCTCAATAATCGATATTTCAGCGTTGCTAAAGTTTCCATAGTAAGATTCCAAAGATTCATGCATCGTCATTCATCACTGAATTTTTTCGATCATAAAGTCGTAAAATGCTATCATTTTCTTTTCTTTTTCTTGTCTTTTTAGAGCCGTCAAACTTTTTAGTACCGTTAAGCTGGCATTTACCATCGTCGCCATGATTCGAAAAAAGATAACCTTGTCTCTGAGACCGATGGATCCACGTGCACCAAAAAAGTCTTTTAGGTATTTCATAAAGCCTTCTTCGGTTTTGACACCCGCTCCTTCCTCGATATCAAGGATGACTATATCCTGAGTATTTTCCATACAAGTAGATTAAATGTTTTTAGCTATTTCCTTTGGCAGCAGCGTATACTTCTTCGAGTGAAGTGGTTCCGTTTAGAGCCTTTATGATACCATCTTGTTCCAAAGAGATCATTCCGTCGCTGATCGCAACATCATTGATGATGGTAGCACTTGCTCCGTCAATAATCATTTTTTTGATATTGGGAGTGATTTCAAGGATTTCATAGATACCAACTCGGCCCTTGTATCCCATATTATCACACTGAGAACATCCAACTGGTTGGTAGAAAATAGGTTTTTGTAGTATTTCAGGGGCTAGTCTTTCGATGAGTTCTTCTTTGGCAGTTTTTTTCAGCGCCTTTTCGACATTGGCTTTCAATCAAGGCTCGAGATTTTGAAGGGCTACCGGTTTTTTACAAGTACATAACCTTCGTATCAAACGCTGAGCAATAATCGCATTGATAGAAGCTGGAAGAAGAAATGCAGGGATACCCATATTTAAAATACGAGTAAGTGTCTCTGCAGCTGAATTCGTATGTATCGTCGATACTACGAGGTGACCCGTAAGGGCAGCTTCGATCGCGACGTTTATGGTTTCATGGTCACGGATTTCTCAAACCATGATGATATCTGGATCTTGACGGAGGGCAGTACGCAAGCCAAATGCAAAGTTATATCCAATATCTGGAAATACCTGAGATTGATTGAGGCCATCAATTTGGTTTTCCACTGGATCCTCGAGGGTCATGATATTCACATCAGGAGCATTGAGTTTTGAAAGACATGAGTAGAGTGTCGTTGATTTTCACGATCCAGTTGGTCCAGAGGTAAGAATGATTCCATTTGGCATGGCGATGGCTTTCTCGAGCAGTTTCTTATTCGCTCACTCGATTCATAGCGCGTTAAGATCTGGAATTTTTTTACTTTTATCGACGATACGCATTACAATCTTTTCTCCATGAACGGTTGGGAGTGTCGAGACACGAAGGTCGAGAGCTTTGTTGTTAATGACTGTGGAGATACGTCCATCTTGCGGAACACGAGATTCATCGATTTTGAGATTCGCCATGATTTTAAATCTGGCAACGACTTGCTGATGAAGAAATGTTTGATACTCAAGTATTTCCCGAAGTGATCAGTCAACACGGTAACGAAGACGGACAATGTTGGTGAGTGCTTCGATATGAATATCAGAAGCACCTGATTCTACCGCACTAATGATCATGAGATCACAGATTTGAGCGATATTTTCTCACTTATATATTTGTTCCTTTAAGATGTCGATCGATTGGACGGGCATAGTGTATATTTTTTATCGTGATAGTGGACTACTGAATGATTCAAATTCTGTTTCGAGAGATCGGAGGGAATTAACTTGTTGGGTGATATTATAGATGTCTTCTATTCATATACCTCATTTTTTTACATCAGAAACGCCCCTAATAAATTCATTATATTTCTTCTGAAAAGCCTCAAGGTCAGCGATCTGAGTACAAAGAGTGGTACTTTCTTTACAACGTTTTATGGCAGCAGTAGTATTTATCTGGAGTTCATCCTTTCGAACTTGGAGATTATCTCGTAAGTAGGTAATTTCGTCTTTAGACGCTCCTCGAAGATAGAGGCGTACAGTAGCTCTCCCGCTATTTTGTTTTTCACCATCTCTTGCGTCAAGGGGGGATTGGAGTGCAAAGGACTCCATAGTCATAAGTGGATTACTCATAATCTCAGGAATGCTATCTTCAGAAAGAAGACCAGTGTTCGTGAGGATATCAGGTTCTCATGAAGCGTTAACATAGTCGATGAATCGAATAATATCTGAATTTCTTGCCTTAAAATCAAGACGTAAGTCAAAAGTACCAATAGTTGATGGAACTCCATTTCCAGCATTTCCATATGCAAGACTCTGTATTCATAGAGCCATATTGGTATCGAAATTGAACCCTTTTATGAGAACTCTTTCCATATAGCTTATGTATCATTTGAGAGTAATGTTTTCCTCATCTACTCGGGCACTCATAGGGCTCATGGTGGGGAGAATACTATTAATTTTTTTCTTTGCCTGAGCAAGTTTTTTCTTATCATCTTCACTTGAGTTAATAGCATTCTTGAGCCAAGTAAGATAATCTCCATTGCCATTTTTTTGAAGTGTCGTGTTAATCTGAGCTTGATCAGTTGCCTGTATTATTTTTATGAGTTCTTCGCTATTTGGCATTCCTCATAAAATAGCAGTCAGTTCGCTTACAGAGTATCATTTATCGACAGCATCTTTATATTTTTCTATTGTCTGTTCTGTTGTGGCGATACTTTCGTTTATGGTAATGATTCCAGGAAGGATATATTTCCATGCAACGACTACGGAAAGAAGGGTGACAATAACTTGCCCGATGAGCGTGTACGTAAGATGTTCTCTTTGAGAAGTGCTAATCATATAAGAAAATTAGAGTTTTGAATCGTAAGAAACGTATTTTAACTGAATTTGTAAGGTGGTTCGTGTTTTAAAGATCGGATTTGTGCCAAGAGCTGGAGTTACTTTTTCTTGACTGAGAGATGTTGGAGGATTGAGGAGCACAAATTGACTTTCTACGGTAGTTCCAATTTTTTCGACAAAGCGGAGTGCTTCTATACGGGATGACCCAAGTCAACCGTTACTATCAGTATTTCCAAGCTCTGAACCATAGATACTGCACTGAGTTGAAAGAAGATTCTTTTCAGTGATGGTAATCCCAAGACATTCGATGTTTGGCACACCACTGTACTCAGAACGCTTCTTCTCTACCTCAAACTTTTCCATAATCTTATTTACAAACACTTTATTTGAAAAAGTATCAATGATGAATTTTCTTTCAGGTGAAGCATCCATAATATTCTTTGACACTTTTATGGGGATATATTCTGTGAGGTAATCGACCACTTCTTTTTGGTGTTCTATAGATTTTTTTCCGTACTCATCACCAATCATTTTTATAGTTTTACAGTTCTTTTCTTCTTTAGTAAGACTTACTCCATAGTTGAGGTATGGACAGAGAAATGTATAATTCTCAGCAAAAGAGCCATTTTCTTGTGTGCGTAAAAATACATGCGCAGACCCGAGAGCAACAACAATAGCTAAAACGGGGATAATATATCCGAAGGTAGATGTTGCGATTTCGAGCGTTGATCTCTGAGCTTTTGCACCAATACTAATATTTCCATCCGAAGTTTCTTGAAAGAAATCATTGTAAATATTGTTGGATTCAGTGCCTCCTGTTTTGAGAAAGCTATCTCCATCTCATGTTTCTGGTGGGATTGCTGGTGGAATGGTTGCCATAAAAAAAGATTAAACACTAGTAGAGAATACCATATGTTTTCACTTCATGCAAATTCTTGGATATAAAATCACTTGCATAAGCATATATTTATTTCTCCAAATACCATTTTATAGTAGTTCTTTATATACTCATCATCACCAAGAACTTGTTTTCAGGCGTGAATCGAGGGTATAGATAGTTCATACAAATCACTCCCGTTTCGCATATCATATAAGAGAATTTATTTTCTGAATGACCATAGGTTCACTATAGAGTGCAAAATTATTCGACATACCGACAGTTCTTGCGAGAAAGTAGGGGTCTGATGGTGGATCAAAAGGAAGTTTTGCCAGTATAATATTTTTCGCATGGGGCCATAGGGTATATTCACTTTTCCAGCTATCGAGGAGTCATATGAGTATGGTTTCATGTTTTCCTCAGTGCCAAATGCTCTGTATTTTTGCCTTTCATCCAGAAATTCACTGCATAAGAACTTCATAGCCAAGTGATTTACAGATGTGTCCAAGTTCTCGAACATGTTTGAGATTGGTTGTGAGAATAACAGATCAACAAAGATCGTCTATATCTTTGATATCATTTTTTACTATGAGAGCAGAAAAAGGTGTTATTTCTTGTTCTTCTAAAATTCAGAAAAGTAGTCATTCTCGTTTCAAAAAAGATGCAACTCTCGTACCGTTTATTCCATATCAAAAGGTTGTGAGCGTTTTTGTAGCACCACGTTCTATAAAATTTCTCGTAAAATGGGATACATCCCGCGGTATAAAACGAAGTATCGTGCTATCATGCGATATTTCTATCACGATACTCTTACGGGAAGAAGTATACTGGTGATAGTCTATAAGAAAAGAAAGTGTATCTTCTAAATAGCGTCTTTCTTTTGTTTCGATGACTCATGAGGATAGAGGATATTCTC